>CAIOLZ010000023.1 GCA_903859265.1 uncultured beta proteobacterium | reverse complement strand
GTCTGCGAGCAGGTCGCCAGAATGGCTGCAATTGCCGGCGCTGAAGTCAGGAAACGCGGCATGCGGTTGACCGGCGTGGGGGTGGGGCTGCCCGGAGCGGTAGAGGCGGGCACCGGCCGGGTGCGATTTGCCCCCAACCTGGGCTGGCGCAATGTGGATGTGCTGCAAAAGCTGCGTGCCGCCCTGGCCCGGGCAGGCGTTGCCGCAGTGTCGCTGCAGGTGCAAAACGAGGCCGACGCAGCAGCCCTGAGCGAGTTCGAATTCCCCAGGGGAAAACGCGATGATTCGCTGATTTTCGTCACATGCGACGTCGGCGTCGGCGCCGGAATAGTGCTCAACGACAGTTTGTTTATCGGCGCCCACGGCATAGCCGGTGAAATCGGACACAGCATATTGAAGGTGGATGGGCCACTGTGTTCCTGTGGCCGGCGCGGCTGCGCCGACGCATTCATCGGTGCACGCGCGCTGAGCGCTTGTGCCGATGCGTCAGTCGGTGGTGTTTACCTCGGCGTTTTGCTACAAAACCTCTGGACCCATTTCGATCCGGGTGTCATCGTTCTCGGCGGTCCATCGTGTGCTGCCCACCCGGTTATGGTGCAGCAGGCCCTGCTCATTTTGCAACGCTACGCCAGTGAAGCCGGTATGCTGGCACCCGAAGTAAGAGAGGCCCGATATGGGGTACTCGCCGCTGCAGTCGGCGCGGCTGCACTCGTACTGCACTACTACCTTCGACCTATGCACAAGCACGCATGGCGCACGCAATTACCGGCAGCGCAGAGCGGGTTTCAAACTTTGAAAAGCCATTGACCATGTTTCTCGGAATTGATATCGGTACGTCGGAAGTCAAGGCGGTATTGCTCAGTGAATCCCATGAGGTCATGGGTTCCGCCGGGGCGCCGCTGACGGTATCCAGGCCCTTTGCAGGCCACAGCGAGCAAAATCCGGATGACTGGTGGCAAGCCACGCAATTGGCCCTGGGTGCATTGCGGCAATCCCATCCGAAAGCCTACGCTGCGGTCCGTGGCATCGGGTTGTCCGGGCAAATGCATGGCGCGGTATTGCTGGACGCCAACGATCAGGTGCTGCGTCCCTGCATTCTGTGGAATGACACCCGTTCGGCGCAGGAATGCGTGGACATGATGAACGAGCTGCCAGACCTTTCGCAGCTTGCCGGAAGTCTCGCCATGCCCGGTTTCACCGCGCCCAAATTGCGTTGGGTCAAGCGGCATGAGCCGGAAATCTTTGCCCAGGTTGCCAAAGTGCTGCTGCCCAAGGACTACGTGCGCCTGATGCTCACCGGTGACCATGTGACCGATATGTCGGATGCCAGTGGAACTCTGTGGCTCGATGTAGCGCGTCGCACTTGGTCGGACGCGCTGCTTGGCCTGACCGATTTAACGTCGCGGCACATGCCCCGCCTGGTCGAGGGCAGCGCTGCCGGGGGGCAATTGCGGGCCGATGTGGCCGCTCGGCTGGGGCTTCCCGAGGGCATCGTGGTCGCAGGCGGAGCCGGTGATAACGCCGCAAGCGCCGTGGGAATGGGGGCTGTGGACACGGGTCAGGGTTTTTTGTCTCTGGGTACCAGCGGTGTGCTGTTTGTTGTGACCCCTACCTTTGCGCCCAATGCAGAGAGTGCCACCCATGCTTTTTGCCACGCACTGCCGCAGCGCTGGCACCAGATGAGTGTCATGCTGTCCGCCGCCAGTTGCCTGCAGTGGGTGACCGGTTTATTGGGTGCCCAGTCCGAGGGCGCTTTGGCAGAGCAGGCGGCCACACTAAGCCCGAAGGAGCGCGCCGCGGCCCCGCTGTTTCTGCCCTACCTTGGTGGTGAGCGCACCCCGCATAACGATGGCCGCGTGCGGGGAAGTTTCCATGGTCTGGACTTTGAGACCGATTCCGCCCGGTTGGCTTACAGCGTGCTGGAGGGCGTCACCTTCGGACTTCGCGATGGTCTTGCAGCGCTCAAGGCTGCTGGCAGTGATGTCAAAGGGCTGTCACTGGTGGGCGGCGGCGCGCGTAGCGCCATGTGGGCACAGCAGCTTGCGTCCGGTCTGGACATAGAGATTCATACCCACCAGGGATCCACCGTCGGCGGTGCACTCGGCGCGGCTCGCCTGGGCTGGCTTGCCACCGGCGCGGCCCAATCTGACGTGTGTGTTGCGCCGGCCATCGACACCACCTTTGCGCCTGACCCTGCCGAGCAGCAAGTATTAATGGAGCGCTATGCCCAATTTCGACAGCTGTACCGCCGCAGCTGAATTTTTGAATCCTTTGTTTGTCCCCAACTTCGTCGTTACAAGAGGTCCCCATGCGTACTTATTTTGAATCTGTCAGCCCCATCGCTTTTGAGGGCCCGACATCTACCAACCCGCTTGCCTTCAAATGGTACGACCGCGACCGTCTGGTGCTGGGCAAACGCATGGAAGAGCATCTGCGGTTTGCCGTTTGCTACTGGCACAGCTTCTGCTGGAATGGCCTCGATCCGTTTGGCGGTGATACTTTTCAGCGTCCGTGGCACCACATGGCGGACCCGATGGCCGCCGCAAAAGTCAAGGCGGACGTGGCGTTTGAATTTTTCTCGAAACTGGGTGCACCCTTTTACTGCTTCCACGACCGTGACATCGCCCCCGAGGGCGCGACGCCGCAGGAGAGTGTCAACAATTTCCGCGCCATGGTGGATGTGCTTGGCGCCAAGCAACATGAAACCGGCATGAAGCTGCTTTGGGGCACGGCCAACCTGTTCAGTCACCGGCGTTTCATGTCCGGTGCTGCGACCAACCCCAATCCTGAAATCTTTGCGTTGGCCGCCTTGCAGGTCAAGGAAGCGATGGATGCCACGCTCAAACTCGGTGGCGCCAACTATGTGCTTTGGGGTGGGCGTGAAGGTTACGAGACCCTGCTTAACACCCGCGTCGGCCACGAACTCGATCAAATGGGCCGCTTCCTGCATATGGTGGTGGATTACAAACACAAGATCGGTTTTCAGGGAACCATTCTGCTGGAGCCAAAACCGCGCGAACCCTCCAAGCACCAGTACGACTTTGACAGCGCAACGGTGTATGGCTTTCTGCGCCGCTATGGTCTGGAGAAAGAAATCAAAGTCAATATCGAGGCCAATCACGCCACCCTGGCCGGTCACAGCTTCGAGCATGAGATCGCCGTGGCAACCGACCTTGGCATCTTCGGCTCCATCGACATGAACCGTGGCGACATGCAATGCGCGTGGGATACAGACCAGTTTCCCAACAGCATTCCTGAAACCGCGCTGGCGATGTACCTGATCCTCAAGGCTGGTGGCTTCACCACGGGCGGTGTCAATTTCGACGCCAAGGTCCGGCGTCAGTCGATTGACCCGCAGGACATGTTCTACGGGCATATCGGCGGTATGGATGTCACCGCGCGCGCGCTGCTGATCGCTGAAAAAATGTTGCAGGATGGTGCCCTGGAGCGCCATGTGGATGCGCGCTACGCCGGGTGGAAGCAAGGTTTCGGACGCGATGTGCTGGACGGCAAGTACACGCTCGATGCAGTGGCTGCGCGCGTCCTGTCCGCCAACAAGGACACCTTGCCAAGCTCCGGACGCCAGGAGTATCTCGAGAACCTGCTCAACACCTACATCTAATCTGGCCGACACCTGTTCATGCAATCTCAACTGCAACAATTTCTCGCGCTCTTTTTCAGTTTCAAAGCCTATGTAATGCTGCCGCTAATCATGCTGGTGATCGCACTGGCGGTCGGTTTGCCGGTCAAGCGTGCTCTCCTGTGCGCGGTGTCGCTTGCCGCCGGGTTTGCCGGCGTATTCATTGCCTTTAATTTTTTTGTCGCCAACATCAGTCCCGCGGTGGAACAACTGTCACGGGTGCGTGGGCTCGACTTCGCGGTACTCGATGTCGGATGGCCGCCCCTGGCAGCCATCACCTGGGCCTCACCGTTGGCAGCCATCTCGATCCCTTTGGTGCTGGTGGCCAATGTCGTGATGCTGGCCACCGGCCTGACCCGCACCATCTACATCGACATCTGGAATTACTGGCATTTTGCGATGGTCGGAGCATTGGTCCTCGCGGCATCGGGCAGCATGCTGCTGGGCCTGTCGGCCACATTGCTGGTGGCCGTGTATTGCTTCAAGATGGCGCAGTGGTCGTCCGCGGACGTCGAGCGGGAGATGGGGCTCAACGGCGTCGCTGCATCACCGTTGTCGGTGAACGGCTGGGTGCCTTATGCAGCCGCCATGGACTGGATTTTTGACCGGCTGCCGGTGATTCGTGATCTGCAATACAACCCGCAGCAGAATGCCCAACAACGGGCCCCCGACGGCAACCTGACCTGGGTGGAACTGCTGAGCGAGCCCATGGTGATTGGCTTGTTAATGGGATTGGCGCTTGCACTCGCGGCGGGCTACGGCATCAAGGAAACACTGGAGATGAGTGTGCATATTGCCGCGGTGATGTTTTTGTTGCCCAGAAGCGCTGGTTTGATTGGAGAGGCGACCATGCCCATCACCACCGCATTGCGCGATCAGGTGGCGCGGCGCTTTCCGAGCCGAAAGAACCTGATCGTTGCGCTGGACACCGGTTTCCTGATGGGACACAAGTCCATCATCATGACGGGCTTGATCCTGATGGCGCTGGCGATTCTTGTCGCGCTGGTACTGCCGGGCAACAAAGTCCTGCCGCTGGGGGATTTGCCCAATCTCATCTCCGTCATGTCTTTGTCAGTGCTGATGTTTCGTGGCAACGTGGTGCGTGCCGTGCTGGCCGGCATTCCGGTCATCGTCACTTTTCTTCTCATTTCCTCCACGATGGCACCACTGTTTACCTCGCTTGCGCGCAAGACGCCGTCCTTTGACGCGCCTGCCAGTGGCCTGATCACTGCTTTTACGGATGGTGGGAACCCGATTCGTTTCATCGTTTACTACCTTTATCAAGGTCAGCTGTGGGCCATTTTGCTGACCGTTGCGCTGGCGTTTGCCAGTTATTTCACGTGGCGACGGTTCAAGCGCATTAGCGCGGGCTGAGCATCGATTTCAATTTAAAACGAGGAGCGAAGATGAAAAAGGTACGGTGGGGGGTGCTAAGCACGGCCAGGATCGGCATGGAAAAAGTGATTCCGGCGATGCAGCAAAGCAGGCACTGCGACATCCATGCCATCGCTTCCCGTAGTTTGTCCAAGGCGCAGTCAGCCGCCAAGTCGCTGGGTATCGCCAAGGCTTACGGCTCGTACGAAGAACTTCTGGACGACCCCGAGATTGAGGCGATCTACAACCCCTTGCCCAACGACCAGCATGTCGCGCTGACGCTGGCGGCAGCGCGGGCCGGCAAGCATGTGTTGTGCGAAAAGCCGTTTGCCATGAACGCCGAAGAAGCTGTGCAACTGCGGGAGGTCGCGGGCAAGGTTCACATCATGGAGGCATTCATGGTGCGCTTTCATCCGCAGTGGCTTCTGGCGCGTGACAAAGTGCGCTCAGGGGCTTTGGGTGAACTGCGCGCGATTCAGGTATTTTTTTCCTATTTCAACAACGATTCCAACAACATACGCAACCGCCTGGATGTGGGCGGCGGTGCGCTCTACGACATCGGTTGCTATGCAATTACTGCCGGACGTTTTCTGTTTGACGCGGAGCCACTGCGTGTGGTGTCACTGATGGACCGTGATCCGGCGTTCGGGACCGATCGGCTGGTGAGCGGCCTGCTGGACTTTGGCCAGGGGCGCCGTCTGGATTTCACGGTTGCCACCCAGACCGTGCCCTACCAGCGTGTGCAGGTGATTGGTACGCAGCAACGCATAGAGTTGGAGATTCCTTTCAATGCACCGCTGGGAGCGGCAACCAATGTTTATTTGGACACCGGCAAGCAGGTCGGTGATGCGTCTGCCCAGCTCACCACGATCGATTCCTGCAATATGTACGGCTTGCAGGGCGACGCATTTTCCCGCGCTGTGCGGGGTGAAATTGCACTGCCCTACGGCGTGGAAGACGCCATCAGGAACATGCGGGTGATCGACGCGCTGTTTGCGTCAGCGCAGTCGGACCAATGGGTATCGGTCTAAGCGGTTTAAGGGCTGGTTGATGCGTTGAGGGATTGCAATGCGGCCAAGCGCGCGTTGCGCACTGCTTCGCCGATGGCAGGGCCTTGCAAGCCCTGCGCCATGGCCCGTTCGGCCACGCTATCGGTCGCGACTGCAAGAACACACTGCAGCGCCTTTGAGAGGCGGGCGCGTTGCGGGTAGGCCCTGTCTTGAAAGCCCAGACGGCCGCGCGCGTCGCACTCGCACGCCAAAAGCGCTTCTTCAAACCGCTGCGGTTTGCGAATCGCATCGCAACGTTCGAGCAGCCGCAAGGTAGCGGCAGCATCCAGGTTTGCGCTGCGGTGGATGTTGCCGTGCTCGCGCGCCACCACGTCAGCCAGTTCGGCACATTCCAGTGGCACACGCAGGCGTTTGCACAGCGCCTTGAGCAGGGTTGCACTGCGGCCCTCGTGGCCGATGTGGCGAGGCAACACATCCGGTGGCGTCGTGCCTTTGCCCAAATCATGGGTCAGGCAGGCAAAGCGCGCGGGCAAGCCGGCGCCGAGCTGCGCGGCCATGTCCAGCACCATCATCACATGCACACCGGTGTCAATCTCCGGATGGTGCTCGGCACTTTGCGGCACGCCCCAGAGGCGGTCCACTTCGGGCAACAAGCGCTGCAGCGCGCCGCAATCGCGCAGCACCTCGAACATGCGCGACGGTCTGGGTTCCATCAGGCCCTTGGCGAGTTCCTGCCAGACGCGCTCGGCCACCAGGTGATCGACTTCACCACTTCGCACCATGCGTTGCATCAGGGCGAGAGTTTCTGGGGCCACCGAAAAAGCAGGGAATCGCGCCGCAAATCGCGCCGTGCGCAAGATGCGCACCGGGTCTTCCGAAAAGGCTTCGGTCACGTGGCGCAGTACCCCGTGACGGATGTCGGCCTGACCGTTGAAAGGGTCGATCAGCTGCGCAAGGTCCAAGCGCTCTGCAGGTGCAAACTGGAAGGACTTTTCAATCGCCTCCTGCGGCAGTGCGATGGCGTTGATGGTGAGGTCGCGCCGCGCCAGATCCTGCTCCAGCGTCACGCCGGGATCCGCGTGGATGGCAAAGCCCTGGTAGCCCGGCGC
>CAIOLZ010000022.1 GCA_903859265.1 uncultured beta proteobacterium | reverse complement strand
GCCTGCATATGCTCTGCGGGAGTCTTGAAAGTGGGTGCGCCTGCGCGGTGGGCAATGTCGGCGTCGCCGGTTGCGTCAATCACGCGTTTGGCCACGATGGCTTCGCGTCCGGCCTTGGACTCCACCACAATGCCAGTGATTGCATCGCCGTCCATCAGCGGCGCGACGAACAGCCGATGCAGCATGGCGTGGATGCCGGCCTCTTGCACCAGCACATCGGCCACTACTTTAAAGCCCTCCGAATCAATTTCGTAGGACAGCGACTGCACCTCGGGAACCGCTGCGCCCATGGCCTTGGCCCGTTCTTCAAACTCGCGCCCGATGCCATTGGCTTCCACCGTTTGTTCATGCCGGTACCAGGCAAAGCCCTCCACGCCAACCACTGTCAAATTGCCGCCAAAGCAGCCAAAGCGCTCTACCAATGTGACGCTCACACCTGTGCGAGCTGCTGCCAATGCCGCTGCCAGCCCGCCGGGACCGGAGCCCACTACCAGCACGTCGGTGGTGTGAATAACGTCAATGTCGCGTGCGGGTTCGGTAATTTTCATAGGGGCAGGTGGTGCAAATTCAGGACTTCAGACAGTGCGAAGTTTGCCTGTTGCGAGCCTGCGCTACAAACGATCTTTTTAGCCGCGACGCATAAAGTTTTTTATCGTTGACGGGTCTGCATCCCGACAGTGACCCCTGCAGGCATCATCCGGGATCCACTGCAAGAGTATCCAGCACCTCACCGCTTTGCGCGTCCACGAGAACGGTCAGCATTTTTTGTTTCGCTTTGAAGGGAAGGTATCGCACTGTGTCATTGGTGCGACCCAGTTTGGCCAGCGCCGCATCCAGCGTGGATGCAGCCTCGCTATGCTTTTTGCGCAGTTGCTCAAGCGGCTTCGCGTCCTTGGCCAAATCGGCACCTGCGGCCGACAGCTCGACATAATATTTGGGCTGGTAATGAATGCCCATCCCGGTCATGCCCTGGTTGAAATTGAGATCGCTTTGTTCATGGGGGTCTGTAGGGGGGCGGGTGCCGACCCAATGCGGGCCGAAGATGGGTAGCGATTTAAATTGCGGGAGCGTTGCCGCCTTGAGCATGCCGTCGTCGATCTGATTGGCAGAAACCGCGACAAAGTAGCCCTGCCCATAGGCCACATAAACCGGGCGACCCTCATAGGTGGCGTACAGGCCATAAATCAGCGCCGAAACCTGCAACGCGGCGATGACGGAAAAGTCCAGCAGTAACAGGGCGCGTCGTTTTTTGGGATTGAAAATGACCAGGGTCACCAGCGGCCCCAGGCATACATCAACGCCCACCACCAGCGCCAGCAGCAACTTACCGCCGGCGGCATCAAAGAGCGGGCCCGGGTACCAGACCAGTACGATGAACAAAGACACCGCAATCGCAATTGCGGTGCTGATGAGCAAATGAATTGCGGCAGCGCGCCAACGGTTGTTGACCACGGAATCCTCCTTTCATTGAAAACGGTATGCGTGTGCCCTGCTGGAAAAGCAATCGAAGTCGATATAAAGACTGGAGCAAAAAATTTCAAGCCTTCGGTCACGCCGCCCGTGCGGTGCTCACCGCAGCGGCTTGCGCTACCAGCCATTGCCGAACCGCATCTGCTGCACTGCCGGGGGCAATCGCTTCATTGGCCAATAGGTAGTAGGCTTGTGCCGGCTGTAATCGCGCGGTGAAAGGGCAGACCAATGTGCCGGCCGATATTTCGGTCTCAATCAGTGGGAACACGCCCAAAGCTATGCCCTGGCCGTCGATTGCAGCTTGCATGGCCATGTTGGAGTCGGCCATCACAATATTTTTGGCAAACTGTAGGTTTCCAGCGCCAGCGCTTGCCAGCCATGTCTCCCACACCGATTTATCCTGCTGGTGAATGATGGGAAACCGGGTCAGGTCTGCAACCTTCTCCATTGGACTGGCATTTAGCAGTGCCGGGCTTGCCACCGGCAAGTAAAAGATTTCGAGCAGGCGCAGCGTCTGCAAGCCCGACCAGTCTCCAGTGTACTGCGACGCATCACCCCAGTCGATCGCCAGATCGGTCGCCAGTCTTTGGGACTTGCTGATGCGCTGACCCTGCTCAAGCGTCAACTCGATATCCGGGTGCGCGGCGATGAACGACTGCAGCCGGGGAATTAACCAGCGCGTGCCAAAAATTGGCCCAACGCCGAGAACCACCTTTTTGCGCCGTCTTGCACCGAGTTTTTCCATGGCTTCGCGCAAATCACGCAAGGCGGCAGCAGTGGTTTTAGCCAATGCGAGGCCGGCTGGAGTCAATTCCACTTGGCGCGCCTTGCGCACAAACAGCTGGCAGTTCGAGTCGCGCTCGAGCTTGCGGATCTGGTTGCTGACGCTTGCCGGTGTAATGCCAAGTTCATTCGCGGCGGCTTTAAAGCTCAGCAGCCGCGCGGCCGCTTCAAAGGCGCGCAAGGCGTTCAGAGGCAGTCGTGTGCCCACCAACGTGCCTTTAGCTGAGTTTGCCCAGCAGGAGGTACTCCATCAGCGCCTTTTGCACATGCATGCGATTTTCGGCTTCGTCCCAGACGACGCTTTGCGGACCGTCAATGACTTCGGCCTCCACTTCCTCGCCGCGGTGCGCCGGCAGACAGTGCATGAACAGCGCGTCCGGGGCGGCGACCGCCATCATTGCGCGGTCCACGCGCCAGGCCGCAAAGGCTTTGAGGCGTGCTTCGTTTTCGGCCTCAAAACCCATGCTGGTCCAGACGTCGGTGGTGACCAGATCGGCGCCGGCGCAGGCTTGAAGTGGGTCTTCATAGGTCTTGTAACTGCCTGAGCCCATGGAAGTCGGTGCAGCGGCGGTCTTCTCATTTACCTCATAGCCGCTGGGCGTGCTCACCCGCAGGTGGAAACCCAGCAGAGCGGCGGCTTGCAGCCAGGTGTTGGCCATGTTGTTGCCGTCGCCCACCCAGGCCACGGTTTTGCCGGCAATCGGACCGCGGTGTTCGATGTAGGTAAAGATGTCGGCCAGGATCTGGCAGGGGTGGAACTCGTTGGTCAGGCCATTGATGACCGGAACCCGCGAATGCGCGGCAAAGCGTTCCAGCTTGGCCTGCTCATAGGTGCGAATCATCACGATGTCGGTCATGCGGCTGATTACCTTGGCGCTGTCCTCGATTGGCTCGGCACGCCCGAGTTGGCTGTCGCCGGTGGTCAGGTGCACCACACTGCCGCCGAGCTGGTACATGCCGGCCTCAAAGCTCACGCGGGTGCGGGTGGAGGCTTTCTCGAAAATCATGGCCAGCGTGCGGTCCACCAGAGAATGGTGTTTCTCGAACGCCTTGAATTTTTTCTTGATGAAGGCGGCGCGCTCCATCAAGTACATGTGCTCGTCCGTCGTGAAATCGCTGAATTGCAAAAAATGCCGGACCGGCGGCGCGCCCTTGGGCAGTGTGCTGGGAATTCCGGTGGTAATCAGTGCGTTCGTGCTCATGTGGCCTCCTTCAGCAAACTGGAAATCAAGGGACAAAGGATGGACACAATTTCATCGGCCTCACCGGTCGTCAAAATCAATGGCGGCACCAGACGAACCACGGAATCGGCGGTGACGCTGATCAGCAATCCTGCATCCAGGCAGCGTTGCACCAGTGCGCCACACGGCCGGGACAAATCAATGCCCAGCATGAGCCCTTGTCCGCGCACTTCCCTGACACCGCCGTTTGCAATTTCTGCCGCCAGCGCACCTTCAATGGCAGATTTCAGGTGCGCGCCCACGGTCGCTGCATTGGCGATCAGGCTATCTTCTTCCATGATGCGGATGGTCTCAACCCCCGCGCGCATCGCCAACGGATTTCCGCCAAAAGTCGAGCCGTGGTTGCCCGGCTGAAAAATCTGCGCTGCTTTGGGCCCTGCCACAACGGCGCCCACCGGCACCCCGGATCCAAGGCCCTTGGCCAGCGGCATGACGTCGGGCAGGATGCCAGCCCACTGGTGCGCGAACCACTTGCCGGTGCGCCCCATGCCGCATTGCACTTCGTCGATCATCATCAGCCAGTCGCGTGCATCACATAGCTTGCGCACACCGCGCAAATAGTCCAGGTGCAGCGGGTTGACGCCGCCTTCGCCCTGAATGGCTTCCAGAAAAACGGCCACTACGTTCGGATTGTTGGCAGTGGCCGCCTCCAGGGCAGCGATATCGTTGACCGCCACCCGGACGAACCCTTCCACCAACGGGCCAAAACCTGCTTGCACCTTGGGGTTGCCCGTGGCGCTCAGGGTGGCAATGCTGCGGCCATGGAAAGCCTTTTCCAAAACCACGATTTCCGGTAATTCAATACCCTTGTCGTGACCAAATTTGCGCGCCAGTTTGAGCGCGGCCTCGTTGGCTTCCAGCCCGGTGGAGCAGAAGAACACATTGGTCATGCCGGAGCGTTCCACCAAAAGCCGTGCCAGCGTTTCCTGATGCGGCACGTGGTAGTAGTTCGAGGTGTGAATCAGTTGCGTCAACTGCTGCTGCAAAGCCGGCACCAGTTTGGGATGGTTGTGGCCCAGCGTGTTGACGGCTATGCCGCCCAATGCGTCCAGGTATGCGCGTCCGTTGGTGTCCCACACCCTGCAACCCTGGCCATGTGACAGGGCGATGGGCAATCGACCATACGTGTTCATCACATGGGGTGAACTGGGGGCGACAGGGTGGGTGGCGCTGGTCATGCAGTAGCTCCGGAAATAGCAGGTTGTTCGGAAAAATAAAGCGGCCCAACGCAGGGTCGGGCCGTTGAACGATGATTTTAGGCTGTGATGTGCGAAGCGCCTGTGACGCTGTTTTGCCGGTGTCAGGAGTTAGAATTATTTTGCGGTGCAGCAACTCCAATGCTGCCGCAAAACGGTAGCCGCGATTCGCACCCACCGATGGTTTCTCAATCCGCCAAAGAAGTTTTCATTTTGGGTATTACCCACCAGGGCAAGCCGTTTCGTCCCAGCGACTGGGCCGAGCGGCTCGCTGGCGTGATGAGCCAATTCCGGCCCGGTGGTCCCCGACCCGGCAGCCATCTGGGCTACTCACCGTGGTGCGTCCCCACCTCATTCGGCCACGTCAAATGCGTAATCGTCCATCGCGACTTGCGCGATCACGACGTGATGGCCTGGGATTTTTGTATCAATTTTGCCAAAGACAACGATTTGCAACTCAGCGAAACAAGGCCGACGGTGCCAGACCGCGCAGCTTGAATAAAAAAAGCCGCTCTTGCGAACGGCTTTTTCGGGGCTTTTTTGCTTTGCTGGCAGCGCACCCATTCAACGGCAGACCTTGAGCCTGAGGCAAAAGGTCCGGGCGATTGCCTATTAATTAGGCGGAGAGGGCCAAGGCCTTGACCTTGGTAGCCAAACGGCTCTTGTCGCGGGCGGCTTTGTTTTTGTGGAAGATGCCTTTGTCGGCGACGGTGTCCACCACGGCCTGCATTTTGGCAAACAGTTCGGCGGCCTTGGTCTTGTCGCCAGCTACCACTGCTTTTTCCACATTTTTCACCGCAGTGCGGTATTTGGAACGCAGCGAGGTGTTCGCAGCGTTGATTTTGACGTCCTGGCGGACGCGTTTACGGCCCGACGCCAGGCGCGGGTTCTTTTTCTTGGGTTTTCCAGATGCCATATAAAGTGTTTCCTTGTGTTTGAGGATGATGCCAGCAAAGCCCACGATTGTAGCAGCGCCAGCCGTTAAGGGGCAAATCAGTGGCTACACTTAGGTGTGAGCTTGATCAAATCTGCATCCACCGTTTCCCTGCTGACACTTGCCTCCCGGATTACGGGCTTGGTGCGGGAAACATTGATCGCCTCCACCTTTGGCGTCAGCGCCATGACCGATGCCTTCAATGTTGCATTTCGCATTCCCAACCTGTTTCGCCGCCTGTTTGCCGAGGGTGCTTTCAGTCAGGCGTTTGTGCCGGTGCTGGCAGCCAGCAAAGCCCGGCACGGAGATGACGCAACCCACCTCCTGATCGACCGGGTCGCCACATTGCTGGCATGGACTCTGGTGATGACTTGTGTTCTCGGCGTATTGGCTGCGCCGCTTTTGGTCTGGGCCATGGCCAGCGGGCTGAAACAGGACGCCCGGGGTTTTGATGCCGCGGTGGTGATGACGCGGTTTATGTTTCCTTATATCGGCTTTATGTCGATGGTGGCCTTGTCGTCCGGTATTTTGAACACTTGGCGGCGGTTTGCGGTGTCTGCTGCAACGCCCGTCTTGCTCAACCTTGCCATGATCGCGGCGGCCTGGGGGTTGGCGCCCTGGTTCAAGTCTCGTGGCTTGGAGCCAATTTATGCGCTGGCCGCAGGGGTTTTACTGGGCGGCGTGTTGCAGTTGGCCGTTCAGATTCCGGCGTTGCGTGGCATGGGTTTGCTGCCGCGCATCGCCGTGAATTGGGCCGAAATCCGCCTCGCCATGCGCGACCCAGGAACCCGTCGCATCGGCAAACTGATGCTGCCGGCGTTGCTGGGGGTCAGCGTGGCCCAGGTGTCCTTGCTGATCAACACGCAGATCGCGTCGCACCTGCCGGTGGGCAGCGTGAGCTGGCTCAATGCTTCGGACCGCCTCATGGAATTTCCCACGGCCATGCTGGGCGTGGCGCTGGGCGTGGTGCTGATGCCGCAATTGTCTGCGGCGCGCGCTGCGGCGGATGCGGAAAGTTACTCAGCTTTGCTGGACTGGGGGTTGCGGATCGTGGTGCTGCTTTCGGTGCCCAGCGCGATCGGGCTGCTGATGTTTGCCAGTCCGCTGGTTGCGGTGCTGTACCACTACGGCGCGTTCACGGACTGGGACGTGCAGCAGACCAGCGCGTCGCTGATGGGTTGGGGGGCCGGGCTGGTGGGCATTGTTGCCATCAAAGTACTGGCGCCCGGTTATTACGCCAATCAGGACATCAAAACGCCGGTGCGCATTGCCATTGTTGTGCTGGTGCTGACGCAGTTGATGAACCTGCTGTTCGTTCCGATTTTCAGGCATGCCGGGCTGTCCTTGTCCATCGGACTGGGTGCGCTGGTCAACGCCAGCTGGTTGCTGGTTGGCCTGATCCGGCGGGGCAGCTACACGCCCGGGTCGGGCTGGGGCCGGTTTGCCTTACAAGTGTTGGCTGCGAGCGCTCTGTTGATGGTTTATCTGCTTTGGGCAGCGCACAGTTTTGACTGGCTTGGCCTGCGTGGCCAAAGCTTTACGCGCATTGCACTGCTGGCCGGAGTGCTGCTGGGTGCCGCGCTGATTTATCTCGGCGCAGTATGGGCAGCGGGCCTGAACCTGCGACAATTTCTGCGACGTTAGTCTCCAAAAAACTTTCAAGGACGGGTATGAACCTTTCATTTGAAGTGCCAACGCCCCTGGATTACTTCGCCTCCCTGGTACAGAGCGATGAAGACTTCGCCCTTTTTGAAGCTGCAGTGAGTCTGGCGCAAGACGAATATCCGGACCTCGACGTTCAGGCCGTGCTGGGCGAGGTCGATCAGTTGCTCAAACGGATCAAGCGGCGCTTGCCAAGCGATGCGGCGGCGCTGCAAAAGCTCCGTATCCTGAACCAGTTCTTTTACAACGATCTGGGTTTCGGCGGCAACCTCAACGACTATTACGACCCGGACAACAGCTACCTCAACGTGCTTCTGCGCACGCGCCGTGGCATTCCTATTTCACTTGCGGTGTTATGGATGGAACTGGCACAGGCACTGGGCTTGTCGGTGCGGGGCGTGGCATTTCCCGGGCACTTCATGGTGAAGGTCAATTTACCAATGGGGCAGGCGGTCATTGACCCATTGTCCGGCCAGTCGCTGGGCCGCGAAGAGTTGTCGGAGCGACTGGAGCCGTACCGGCGCCGCAGTGGGCTGATTGATGCGTATGAAGTGCCACTGGGCCTGTATTTGCAACCCGCGTCGCCGCGCGACATCATCGCGCGCATGCTGCGCAACCTCAAGGAAATCTACCGCACACAGGAAGACTGGCCGCGCATGCTCGCGGTGCAGGAGCGCCTGATTGTTTTGCTGCCAGAGTCCTGGTCAGAGTACCGTGACCGCGGTTTGGCCCATGCGGAATTGGGTCACACCGAAAATGCGGTGGCAGACTTGGAATGCTATCTGGTGCACGCCGACAATTTGGTGGACGTTGATGCGATTGCCGAGCGGGTGGATGCCTTGCGACGCCAGACCGATTAGTGACGCTGCAAAAAGTGCGGAACCTGCATTGAATAAGTTGAAGCGCTGCTGCGATTGACCACGATCGGCTCAATCGACTGCGTGGTCGCCAGGCGCGCGCCAGAAAACACCGATAAACGGTCTCCATGCACAATGGCACTTTGCGCTGGCATCAGGCTCGGGGGACGGCTGGACTGGACCGGGGATTGGGAGCTGTTGGCAAAACCTGGCTCCGGCACATTCAGTGGCTTGGCTTGCACGACCGCAGGTTGCTGTACCGGTTTTGCGGGCAGTTTCGCGATGGGCCGAAGCCACTCAAGAATGGGTTCCCACTGCTGCAGGTCTGCATCCCGCGCGGTTGGTACCTGATCGAACAGGGTCACGCCGCTGTCGAGGGCTTTCACATAGAGCTGGGTTTCGCGCAGCACGCCTAAAAACGGTACGTTCAGGCTCTGGGCCCACTCCCGCAGGATCTGCGCCGCCTTGGTGCGCGCATCCAGCCGCATGCCCACAATCGCCAATTTGCAACGGCCTGACGACACCCGTGGCAAAGTCATCAGTTCCGCAATGCAGGTGGCCGCCGATTCGCGGTCAAACAGCGAGTTGCACACGGGCATCAGCACCGCATCGGTGGACATGATGGCGCGCGCCAGGTCAAAACCATGCATGCCGCCCGGCGTGTCCAGCACCACATGCGTCACGCCTGTGGGCACCTTGAGTACGTTTTTTTGATCCTGAGCCCATGGCACGATTTTCGGGAGTGTTTCATCACGCTGCTTGAGCCAAACCCGGGTGGATTGCTGCCGGTCAACGTCACCCAGCATGACGGCGAGGCCCTCATTTGCCAGCCAGGCGGCCAGGTGGGTAGCCATGGTGCTTTTACCGCTGCCACCTTTGCGGTTGATCACTGCAATAACCGGCATGTATAGAGTTCCCAACGAGCCATGGAGCGCGTAGTTTGAAACAAAAACATGGCAAAGTCCACAGCCAACGCCATTTGTGGCTACAAAAACGATAGTGCTGTTGTTTGCGGTGAGGGTGCAGGCCGCTTCAGCACAACAATCTCAGCCAACCGTGACCGCCGGGCCGCTGCTTCGTTCCACGATGGTGCCGATGGTGTAAACCGTCTCACCGAGTTCCCGCAAGGTCATGGCACAGGCCTGGGCACTCGCCGCGTCCACCACCACGACCATGCCGATGCCGTTGTTGAACGTGCGGTTCATTTCAAAATCGTCAATGCCCGCCGTCGCCTGCAGCCAGGCAAACAATTCTGTCTGCGGCCAACTGTCTTTCTGCAGATTTGCGCCGGTGCCGGCAGGCAGGACGCGCGGAATGTTTTCCAGCAAGCCGCCGCCGGTGATGTGGGCCAGCGCCTTGATGCCCGACCCGTCTGATTGCGGATGGGCGGCCAATGCGGCCAGCACATTTTTCACATACAGGCGGGTGGGCTCCATCAGGGCTTGTCTGAACGGTTTGCCGTCCAGCTCCGCCGGAGCCTGTGTGCCGGCGCGGTCAATGCACTTGCGCACCAGGCTAAAGCCGTTGGAATGGACGCCGCTGCTCGCCAATCCCAGAACCACGTCACCCGGTTTGACATTGGCGCCGGTCAGGATTTTTGACTTTTCCACCGCCCCCACTGCGAAACCGGCAAGGTCGTATTCACCCGCTGGGTACATCCCCGGCATTTCCGCAGTCTCGCCACCGATCAGGGCGCAGCCGGAGAGTTCGCAGCCTTTTGCGATGCCGCCGACCACTGCGGCAGCGGTGTCCACATCGAGCTTTCCGCAGGCAAAGTAGTCCAGAAAAAATAGCGGCTCGGCCCCTTGCACCAGAACATCGTTGACGCTCATGGCGACCAGGTCGATGCCCACCGTGTCGTGCATATTCCACTCGAAAGCCAGTTTGAGTTTGGTGCCGACGCCGTCGGTACCGCTGACCAGAACCGGTTCCTTGTAGCGCTTCGGAACTTCAAACAGTGCGCCAAAGCCGCCAATGCCAGCCAGCACCCCTTCGCGCATGGTTTTTTTGGCAAGCGGTTTGATGCGGTCCACCAAGGCGTCGCCGGCATCAATATCGACACCGGCATCTTTGTAGGAAAGGGGGGTAGGCGTGGGAGATTGGGTCATGGGGCGTTAACTTCGGCCTTGCGGGAGCAGACCGACATAGAATTTGGTCAGATTTTACGGGGTCCGCCCCACGCACCTCTGTATGCAATTTACCCCCGCCCAAAAAAGCTTCCTGACCTGGGCCGCGATCGCTGCGACGCTCATCTTTGTGCTGTGGTTCTTGCGGCCAGTGTTGGCGCCCTTTGTCATTGCCAGTGTCTTTGCCTATGCGCTCACCCCGCTGGTCAACTGGTTAGACACGGCAGGCCGTGGACGGGTTCCGCGGGTGCTCGCTGTGATTCTTGTGGAGACCTTGTTTGTGATCGCGCTGGCCGGCATGCTTTTGCTGCTCGTGCCCATTATTGCCAAGGAGCTGCCGCTGATGCGCGACCAGTTGCCGACTTTGCTGGACACAGCCGATGCCGCATTGCGTCCATGGCTGGCGCAATACGGCATCCACATGGCCTTTGATCTGGGGAGCCTCAAGACGATTGCGCGCACCTATTTCGATGCCAATTTTGATGAGACCGTGGGCTCCGTGCTGACTTCGGTCAAGCTCGGCGGTAGTGTTGCTTTTGCGGTCATTGGCAACGCAGTCCTGATACCCATTGCCCTGTTCTATTTGCTGGTTGAATGGGACCGACTCATGGCGCAAATGCGCGAATGGGTGCCGCCCCGGATGCGGCCAGGCACCGAGAGTTTTGTGCGTGATGCCGACGCCGTGCTCGGGCAATATTTACGCGGACAGTTGCTGGTCATGCTCGTGCTGGCGGTTTTTTACAGCGTGGGGCTGTCCCTCTTCGGGCTGGACTTGGCAATACCCATCGGGGTGTTTACCGGTCTGGCTGTATTTGTTCCTTATCTGGGCTACGGCACCGGGCTGGTATTGGCCGCCTTCGCCGGAATTCTGGAGTTTTCAGGGGCGGGCGGCGTCTGGCATACGGTAAGCATGCTGGCCGCCGTTTATGGGTCAGGCCAGCTATTGGAAGGTTTTTATTTAACGCCCAAACTGGTGGGCGAGCGTATCGGGCTGCATCCTCTGGCCGTCATTTTTGCCTTGCTGGCGTTCGGTCAGGTACTCGGTTTCGTGGGGGTGCTGATTGCATTGCCACTCAGTGCGGTGCTGCTGGTGGCGTTCCGGCGTGTGCGCTCGACCTACCTCGCCAGCCAGTTGTACGTGGGGTGAGCCTGGCTCATGAAACAAATCGCTCTGGACATCGGCCTTTCCACCGGCCCCAGCCTGGCCAATTTTTGTGCCGGTCCGAACAATGCGGTGTTGCGCCATATGGAAATTTGGCTGGGCGGCAAGACCACGCAGCCGAACCGTTCTCCGGTACCGACCTATTTGTGGGGAACTCAGGGCAGCGGCAAAACCCACTTGCTCAAGGCCGCTCGCGAAGGTCTGCGCGAGCAGGGCGCGCGTGCCGGGTGGCTCGATCCCTCCGTCCAAATTCCGCCCGCGTTCGATGAGCAATGGGCAGCGGTACTGATGGATGATGTGCACCACTTCAACACGCTGCAGCAACACACGGCCTTCAGCTGGTTTGTGCAGGCCCAAAGCCTGCAGCGCCCGGTGATTGCCAGCGGTGAGTTTGCGCCGTCAGAACTGGCCCTGCGTGACGACCTGCGCAGCCGCCTGGGATGGGGTCACGTCTTTAAATTGCAGCTTTTGAGCGAGCCTGAGCGCCGCGCTGTGTTGCGCCAGGCTGCAGACGCGCGCGGCGTATTTCTGGGTGATGAGGTGATGGACTTTATGCTCACCCGTTTCTCGCGCGACCTGGGGCATTTGATGGAACTGCTGGAGCTGCTCGATGGCTACAGCCTGCAGACCCAACGCCCGATCACCATTCCTC
>CAIOLZ010000021.1 GCA_903859265.1 uncultured beta proteobacterium | reverse complement strand
CGCATCGTCCACCGAACTGGTCCAGAGGCTGGCGTCGGCAAAAGCATTTCCACACATTCTCAATATTTACAGCGAGGTTGAACTCACCCGCGTGATCGACCGCCAGGATGCGATGCTGGCCATCCGGATTCCATCGGACTTTTCGCGCAAGATTGGCCAGCATGAAGCGGCCAGCGTGCAGGCGATCATCGATGGTCGTCGCTCCAACAGTGCCCAGATTGCGTTCAGCTATGCCCAGCAGGTCATCAGCGCGTTTGATGCCGACAGAACTTCCGCGGCACTGCCGGCGCAACTCGTCATCCGCAACCTTTACAACCCCAATCTGGAATACCGATGGTTTATTTTGCCCAGCCTGGTGGCCATCATCACCACGGTCGGTTGCCTCATGGTCACTGCGCTTTCACTGGCACGCGAGCGCGAGGAAGGCACGTTTGACCAACTCCTGGTATCGCCCATAACCCCTGCCTACATCATGGCGGGCAAAGCGCTGCCGGGCATTCTGGTGGCCATGCTGCAGGGGACCATCATTTCTGCGGCGGCGGTGTGGGTGTACCACGTGCCGTTTGGCGGATCGATTGCACTGCTCTACCTGTCGATGTTTTGTTACGGCCTTTCACTGGCCGGGTTCGGATTGTTCATATCCGCCATTTGCAGCACCCAACAGCAGGCCTTCCTGGGTGTGTTCGGCTTCATGGCGCCAGCCGTTGTTCTATCGGGCTATATGGCGCCTGTGGAGAACATGCCTGTGGTGCTGCAATGGGTCAGTGCCATTGATCCGCTTTCGCATTTCATCATCGTGGTCAAAGGTATTTTTCTCAAAGGCTATGACTTCCCGCAAGCCTGGCCCAACCTGTGGCCGCTGCTGTTGATCGCGGCCTTTACCCTCACCTCGGCCTACCTGATTTTCCGTAACCGGAGCGGACAATGAAAACCGTTTTTGCCAAACTGATGCCCTGCGCCGTTTTGTTGGCTGCACTGTGCCAATCGGGTTGTTCAGTGGTCGGACCCGACTACAAGACACCCACTGCGCACGAGCTGTTGCCAATGCAGTTCCCCGGGAACGCAACATTCAGCGCCCCGGCGCGCACGGATGCTGCGTGGTGGAAGGTTTTTAACGATCCGGCACTCGATTCCCTGGTGGACACTGCGCTCGCCCAAGGTCCCGACCTTGCCGTCGCCGACGCCAGCATCCGGCAATCCCGCGCCGCGCGGGGGCAGGTTGCTGCGCAAAGCCAACCCCAGATCAATGCCGATGGACGACTCGGCCGCGACCAGCTCAGCCGCAATGGAGAGATGCTTGCCAATGTCCCGTTCGCGAATCCGGTACTCGGGTTTACCGACTACAAAATTGGTTTTGATGCGTCTTGGGAAATTGATTTCTTTGGCCACCAGCAGCGCAGCGTGGAATCGGCCGATGCCCGCTTGGGCAGCATCGAACAACAAAGGGCAGACGCCGCGCTGCGTGTGGCGGCCGAAGTGGCCCGCAACGTTTTGGACTACCGGTATTGGCAACTGCGCCTGGACAACGCACGGTTGATGCGTGATCAGCAGGAACATGCCTTGCGGCTCATAACCTTGCAGTGGCAGGCGGGTGTAGCCAGCGCCAATGACGTGCGTTTGGCAGAAGTGAATTTGCATAACGCGCAAGCCAATGTGCCAGGCCTTGAAGCCGGTGCACGCTCGTCTGTTGCTGCGCTGGGACCGTTAACGTCGCTGCCGAGTGCAACGATCGCCGACTTGCTTGCCAATGTGCGGCACAGACCAACATTGCCCGAAAAATTCGATACCGACATCAACTCGGATGTGTTGCTAAGGCGACCGGACCTGCGGGTTGCGGAACGCAACTTGGCGGCTGCCACCGCCGACGTGGGGGTTTCGGTTGCCAATCAATATCCGCGTTTCACGATCCTGGCGCAGGCGGGGTGGGACAGCATCAATTCCGGCCAATTGGTGGACCAGGCCAGTCGCTACTGGAACATCGGACCACAGTTTTCATTGCCCCTTTTCTCTGGTGGCGCAATCCGGGCACAAGTTGCGGTGAGTGAGGCGGCCCGGGATGCTGCATTGGCCAGCTACCGCAAATCTGTTTTGCTGGCCCTCGCAGATGTTGAATCATCCATGCTGCGCTGCAAGGCTGGCGACTTGCGTCTGGCCGAATTGCAGCGGTCGCAAGAGAGCCAGGTGCATGTCCAAAATTTTGCGCAACAACGTTTTGAGGTCGGTGACGCCACCCAACTCGAACTTATCGCTGCACAACTGCAAACAGCGGGGATTCTGGACCAGATGCTTGTGGTTGAACAGGCGTTCGCCCAGGACGCCGTAAGCTTTTACAAAGCCATTGGCGGCAGCGTCGCATCGCGTGACTGACTAAGATTCGTCAATGGCTAGCAACGACCATGACCCACTGGCACAGGCCCGCGCCCAATGGCGCTGGCGGGGAACCGACCGACCCCCGTTTGCCGATATTCCTGCGCCAGGGCAAATTTCAGTTTGGGATTTCCCACGCCCACCGGAGCTTGTTCGCGACGAGCGCGAGATCGTGGTGCGTTGGGGGGAGCTGGAGGTTGCTCGAACGTGCGCCGCGTGGGCGGTACGAGAAACCTCGCACCCACCCACTTTCTATCTACCGCTGGCGGACGTTCAGCGATCATTTTTGCGTGCGGCGGGAGGCGGCTCTTTCTGCGAGTGGAAAGGCCCGGCACGTTATTGGGATTTGGTCGATGGTGCGCGTCGGCTGGCGCAGGTCGCCTGGAGCTATCCGCAGCCCCTGGCAGGGGCGGAGCCGCTGGCCGATTGCATCGCTTTTTACGCGCACGACCTCGACTGCCACGTCGGCGGCGCCAGGGTAATTGCCCAGCCTGGCGGTTTTTATGGCGGGTGGATCACGGCCGATTTGGCTGGGCCATTCAAGGGCGAGCCTGGCAGCAGCGGCTGGTAGCGGGAGTTGCGCGCTGGTAGCCGGATGTTCAATACCCCTCAAATGCGCGCAGAAACGCCAGTTCAGTGAGAATTTGGCATGTTATTCGGTGGCCGGACAGCTCTGCCGGTCTGGTCTGCCGGGTCACTCCAACAATACATATCGGGTTTGCACATGCAAGAAGAGGATGAACGCTGTTGCGGCACTGGCACCTGTATTCTGGATGCACGGGGGCGTTGCTGGTGTGGACAGCAGTGGGACGGGCTGACCATGTGCAAGCCGGCCACGGGCAGCGCCGAAACCACGCCAGCGTCGGTGTGGCAGCGCCTGGAACAGGCAGCGAATTCCGAATGACTGCGACGCACGCTGCGGCGCCTTCCGCATGGGCGCAACGCCTGGGATACGCCGGCGTGCTCCCGTTTGTTGGCCTGGCCACGGCCACCTGGATCGCAGAGCCCGGACATCGCGCTTTCGCCGGTCTTGCGCTGGCGCACTATGGTGCCGTTATTACCAGGTTCCTGGGCGCGATCCACTGGGGACTGGCTATGCGCGAAGCGTCAAGGCAGTCGCTGGTTTTGCTGGGATGGGGGGTTTTGCCAAGCCTGATTGCATGGGTGGCATCCATGCTGAGTCCACCAGTG
>CAIOLZ010000020.1 GCA_903859265.1 uncultured beta proteobacterium | reverse complement strand
TTGATTGCGCCCCTGCTGGATCGTCCTATGGGCGAAATATCGCCCATCGAACATGCTGTGCTATGGATTGGCGTTTATGAAATGCAACATTGTCCGGATGTTCCATGGCGTGTGGTGATCAATGAGTGCGTCGAGCTGGCCAAAGAGTTTGGCGGAACGGATGGCCACAAATACGTCAACGGTGTGCTCAACGCGCTGGCACCGCGTTTGCGATCGCCCGAAGTGGAAGCTGACCGCGCAGGGAATCGCGCAAAACCTGACACAAGCGACTGAGCCACGGACATCGCAAGCAGCCAGCCGCATGCAAATCTCGACCCGCGCCCAAAACATCGAACCTTTCTATGTCATGGAAGTGGCAAAGGCCGCCGCCAGGTTGGGCCGCGCCGTGGAGCAGTCCGACAGGCCCATGGTGTTTTTGAATATTGGCGAGCCTGACTTCACAGCGCCACCCTTGGTGCAGGAAGCCGCCCAACGCGCGATCCGTGACGGGCACACGCAGTACACGCCAGCGACCGGTCTGATCGCGCTGCGTGAGCGCATCAGCGCTTGGTATTCCAGCCGTTTCGGCGTGGACGTGGATCCCGGGCGCATCGTTGTAACAGCGGGCGCGTCTGCCGCGCTGCACTTGGCCTGTTTGGCGCTGGTCAATCCAGGCGACGAGGTCCTGATGCCCGACCCCAGCTACCCCTGCAACCGCCAATTCATGGCTGCCTCGGAGGGTCGTGCGGTGCTGGTGCCAACCACCCCGGCCCAGCGTTTTCAGCTCACGGCCGAACAGGTCGGGCAACACTGGGGTGCGCGCACGCGGGGCGTATTGCTGGCATCACCTTCCAACCCCACCGGAACATCCATTGCGCCCGACGAATTACGGCGCATTCACCATTTTGTGCAATCACATGGCGGCATCACGGTGGTTGACGAGATTTACCTCGCGCTGAGTTTCGACGCCAGTTTTGGTCAGACCGCGCTGGCGCTGGATGAGAACGTCATCAGCATTAACAGTTTTAGCAAATACTTCAACATGACCGGCTGGCGTTTGGGCTGGATGGTGGTGCCGCAGGCCGTGGTGCCGGTGGTCGAACGTCTGGCCCAGAATTTGTTCATCTGTCCCAGCTCCATCGCGCAGCGCGCAGCGCTGGCCTGCTTTGAAAGCGAAAGCATTGCCATCTATGAGCAAAGGCGCCAGGAGTTCAAAGCCAGACGCGACTTCTTTATTCCAGAGCTCAACGCCATGGGTTTAAGCGTACCGGTCATGCCCGACGGCGCGTTTTATGCTTGGGCTGATTGCACGCAGGCATGTAAAAAACTCGGGGTCAAGGACAGTTGGGAGCTTGCTTTCGCATTGATGGAGCGTGCCCACGTAGCTGTGACGCCCGGGCGCGACTTTGGCAGCGCCAACGCAAGCCAATACATTCGATTTTCGACTGCCAGTTCGATGGCGCAATTGCACGCGGCAGCACAGCGCATCGGTGCGTTGCTCGCGTGAACTTTTTTTCGGAGCTCCTCCCCGCATGAACCAAGATCTCTCCATCATTCACCTGGTGCTCAATGCCAGCATGGTCGTGCAGGCTGTCATGCTGCTGCTGGTTTTCGTGTCTGTTTCGAGTTGGGCCGCGATCTTTCGCAAACTGTTTGCGCTCAACAAGGTAAAGGGGCAAAACGAAGAATTTGAGCGGGAATTCTGGTCGGGCACCAGCCTCAACGACCTGTTTGCCGCAGCCACCAAAAATGTCGGGCAAAGTGGCCCGATGGAGCGAATTTTTGCCAGCGGCATGCGCGAATTCCAGAAGCTGCGCGAACGCCGCATCACGGACAGCGGAACCCTGATGGATGGCGCGCGCCGGGCCATGCGGGCCAGTTTTCAGCGCGAGATGGACGTGATCGAGACCAACCTCTCCTTCCTGGCCTCGGTCGGATCGGTATCTCCTTTCGTGGGCTTGTTCGGAACCATCTGGGGCATCATGCATGCCTTCAATGGTCTGGCATCCCTGCAGCAAGTCACGCTGGCCACCGTTGCCCCCGGCATTGCCGAGGCCCTCGTGGCAACTGCGATTGGCTTGTTCGCAGCTATTCCAGCCGTGGTGGCCTACAACCGTTTTGCCCGGGATATTGACCGTATTGCCAGCCAGCAGGAAACCTTTATCGAAGAATTTTCCAACATCCTGCAGCGTAACGTCGGCACCCAGACCGCCAACGCGGCAGGCCGCTGAATGGCACTCCAAGCAAGGGACGCACAACCATGCCCTCCGTAAACCACCGCGGCCGGGGACGGCGCACCATGAGCGAAATCAACATGGTGCCTTTTATCGACGTCATGTTGGTGCTGCTGATCATCTTCATGGTGACCGCACCGCTGATTTCTCCCAGCATGATTGACTTGCCAAGCGTCGGCAAAGCGGCGCGTCAGCCCGACCAGATTATTCAGGTGGTGCTGGGTAAGGACGAGGCGATCGAACTCAAGACCGGTGATGAAACGCGCTCGTTGCCCTTGGCCGATCTGGCCGCAGCCGTAAAGCGGGCGCAGGGTGCCAGAGACAGCGCCAGCGCGGCCAATTCCGCAGTAGTCATCAGCGCCGACAAAGCGGTCAAATACGAGAGCGTGGTCAAGGTGATGGACACCTTGCAGCGCGCGGGCATCGTGCGCGTCGGCCTTTCCGTTCAACTCGTCAACTGACCATGTCTCTGGCGAGCGAACGTCTGGAATTTGCGCCTCCGCGCACGCCGGGGCTGATCCGCTCGATCATCTTGGCGTTGCTCGCCCATGCGGTTCTGGTCGCCGTGCTAACAGTTGGTGTGGCATGGAAGCGCCAGGCGCAACCAGTGACCGTGGAAGCTGAACTGTGGTCATCGGTTCCCCAGCAGGCGGCACCAGCGCCCGTTGCAGAGCCACCTCCAGAGCCCGAACCCCAACCTGTCAAGCCAGCCCCCGACCCTGAACCGGCGCCTCCGGTTGCAAAGCCCGTAGTGACTCCCGACCCTTCGATTGCCATTGCCAAAGAAAAGGCAATGAAAGAGAAGCAGCACCAACTCGAGTTGCAAAAACAGGCGCAGGAAAAAGAGCGCCTGGCCAAGCTCGAACAGGAAAAACTGGCCAAAGAAAAATTGGCCAAAGAAAAGCA
>CAIOLZ010000019.1 GCA_903859265.1 uncultured beta proteobacterium | reverse complement strand
GTTGGAAATGGGGAACACGCGAAAGTGTTCTCCGGGTTGCAAGCGGGTGTTGAACAGGGTCCACAGCTCAGGGCGCTGCGCCTTGGGTTGCCATTGGCCAAAGCTGTCGCGGTGGCTGAAGATGCGCTCTTTGGCACGCGCTTTTTCTTCGTCGCGCCGGGCTCCACCAATGAGCGCGTCGAACCGGAACTCCTCAATCGCTTCGAGCAGGGTGACCGACTGGTGCACATTGCGACTTTCGCCGGGATGCGCCAGACGCACCGTGCCGCGTTTCATGGAGTCTTCGACGCTGCGAACGATCAGTTCAGCACCCAGCTCTTTGGCGCGCTGGTCGCGAAAGTCGGTGACTTCGTGAAAGTTGTGTCCGGTGTCAATCATCAAAAGCGGGTAAGGAATCCGGCCCACGCCAAAGGCCTTTTCCGCGCACTTGAGCATGACCAGCGAGTCCTTGCCACCGGAAAAAAGCAGCGTTGGTCGCTCAAACGCTGCAGCCACTTCGCGCAGGATGAAGATGGTTTCTTCCTCCAGCGCATCGAGGTGCTGGTTGGACAGTCGATTGAGGTGGGAGGTGTCAGTCATTGCGTTCATGCGGAAACTCTGGCGGTCAGATCAGAAACTGCGGCCTCGCCGGATTTGACGTGCAGGCCGCACTCTTTGGCGGCCTCGTCTTCCCACCACCAGCGACCCGAGCGAAAATCTTCACCGAGGCTGATGGCGCGGGTGCAGGGCTCGCAGCCGATGCTTGGATAAAACGCGTCGTGCAAGGGGTTGTAGGTCACCTTGTTTTCCCGGATGTAGTGCCACACATCACCCCAGGTCCAATTGGCCAGCGGGTTGATTTTGGTGCGCGCCTCGGAGGTGTCCACCAGCGGTACGTCGGCACGGGCGCCCGACTGTTCTCTGCGCAATCCGGTGATCCAGGCGTCCTTTCCCCTGAGTGCGCGTTCGAGCGGTTCCATTTTGCGAATACCACAGCAGGCTTTGCGCAATGCAATGCTTTTATACATCGCGTCCTTGCCTTCGCGCGCCACAAACTGAACCACCGCTTCGTTGACCGGTTCATAAACCGTTACGCTCGCGCGTGAGCTTGCTTTAAACGCTTCCAGTAGCGCCAGCGTCTCTTTATGAAGTGCTCCCGTTTGCAACACAAAGATGCCGATATCCAGTTGCATGCTGTTGATCAAATGGCTGATCACCACATCTTCTGCCCCGAGGCTGGAGGCCTGCGTCACCTTGCTGCCCAAGCCGACTCCCGGGCTTACGGATTCGGCGGCATATTGCGCATTGGCCTGGGCTAACACTGCCTTGGCTTCGGCCAGTTTGATAACGTAGTCGCCAGACGCCCGCGCGTTGAGTTCAATGGCTTTTCCCGCATTGGTATTGCTCATGCATTGACTCCCCGTGCGAAGGCTGGTGATGGCGTGACCGCATCACCTTGATAGAAAGCTTTGAAGCGCGCAAATTGGGCTTGCGCAAACGCCGGGTTCTGATCGCCGCGCAGAACTGCGACATCAAATCCCGAGCGCTCCATCTGCACCAATTGATCGATTAACACGTCGCCCGTGGCGCGAATTTCGCCCTTGAAACCGAGTCGGCGGCGCAGCAAAAATGCCTGTGTGTAGGCGCGCCCATCGGTGAATTTGGGGAAGTGCAGATTGATACGGGTGACCCCGGACAGGTTCGCAGCTCGAGGGTCTTCGGTATTCGCCAAATCCAGCGAAGTGCCGTTCGCGGGCTGCTCGGATTGCTCAGCAGTGGTGATCAGTTTCATGGATAACTTTGGGCGATAAGGCATTGATGGGAGCTTGTATTTGCAGTGCGTGTTGCGTCACGCTTCCTGGGCGTCTTTGGCAAAGCCGCTGGACTTCGGCAGGGTGTGCAATTCTTCATGCTTGTCGCTCAGGCGCGCAGCGTTGGCGGCTGCTTTGAAAACCTCAAAACCGACGCGGTTGAGTGCATCAATAAAAGTTTCGCGCCCATTGCGGTGAAGGCGGAATGTATCCAGCAGCGCTTCGATCACCCCTGGCACTTCGCCTGCTCCGAACGCAGGGCCTACCACTTTGCCAGCTACGGCAGGGCCGCTCAGCACTGAGCCGTCAGAGCCGCCGAGAGACACCTGGTACCACTCTTTGCCGTCTTTATCTACGCCCAATATGCCGATGTGGCCGCTGTGATGGTGGCCGCAGGAGTTGATACAGCCGCTGATGTGCAGGTCGATTTCGCCAAGGTCGTGCAGTTCGTCCATGTCCTGATAGCGCTCGGTGATCGCCGCGGCGACCGGTATTGAGCGTGCATTGGCCAGGGCACAAAAATCACCCCCCGGGCAGGCAATCATGTCGGTCAACAGCCGGACGTTGGATCGTGCCAGTCCGGCGTGGCTGGCCGCGATCCACAGCGCCGGGAGGTCCTCTGCACGAACCCAGGGCAGGAGCAGGTTCTGGTCGTGCGTCACGCGCGCCTCACCGGCGCTGAACATGTCTGCCAGATCGGCTGCGGTATCGAGCTGGTCGGCGTCGGCGTCGCCTGGTGCCTGCCCCAGTCGTTTGAAGGACAGGGTGACTGCCCGCAGAGCGGGGTCTTTATGGGCCGCCACGTTTTGCT
>CAIOLZ010000018.1 GCA_903859265.1 uncultured beta proteobacterium | reverse complement strand
AGCAATATCGGGTTGCTGCTGGTGAAAAAATAAAAGTAGAACAGATTGCTGCGGACGTAGGCCAAGAGATTGTGTTTGACCAAGTTTTGGCGGTCGGTAACGGCGCTGAATTAAAGGTTGGAACACCCTTGGTGTCCGGCGCGACCGTTACGGTCACAGTAATTGCTCACGGCAAGCACGACAAAGTGCGCATTTTCAAAATGCGTCGTCGCAAGCACTATCAGAAACGTCAAGGGCACCGCCAGCAGTTCACCGAACTGCAAATCGGCGCTATTGCTGCTTAAGGACATCAGGTCATGGCACAGAAAAAAGGCGGCGGCTCTACGCGAAACGGGCGCGATTCCAAGCCCAAAATGCTCGGTGTTAAATCTTTCGGCGGTGAATTGATCAACGCCGGCAGCATCATCGTGCGTCAGCGCGGCACCAAGTTCCATCCCGGAACCAACGTCGGTATTGGCAAGGATCACACCTTGTTTGCGCTGGTCGATGGTCACGTTTCTTTCGCTGTCAAAGGCGCATTGAACAAGCACACGGTGAGCGTTACTGCGGCCTGACCTGCAGCATGCTCACCAAGGAAACCCTGCGCTATTGCGCGGGGTTTTTTGTTTATAAACCCAGTTCCGCAACGCATTGAGCCCACTACCATGAAGTTTGTTGACGAAGCCTACATTGATATCTCTGCTGGAGACGGCGGGGCGGGATGTGTGTCGTTCCGTCACGAAAAGTACAAGGAATTTGGCGGGCCCAATGGCGGCGACGGAGGGCGCGGCGGGCACGTTTTCGCTGTCGCCGACGTCAACCTCAACACTTTGGTGGATTACCGTTTTGCGCGGCGCTACGACGCCAAACGGGGCGAGCACGGCATGGGCTCGGACATGTTTGGCGCCGCTGGCGATGACATTACGCTGAAAATGCCGGTGGGCACCATCATTTCGGATGCGGAGACGGGCGAAGTGCTCTTCGAGTTACTGAATCCGGGTGAAGTCATCACGATCGCAAAAGGCGGGGATGGCGGCTTTGGCAACCTGCGCTTCAAGAGCGCGATTAACCGGGCTCCGCGCCAGAAAACACCCGGCTGGCCCGGTGAAAAGCGCAATCTGAAGCTCGAACTCAAAGTGCTCGCAGACGTCGGCCTGCTGGGCATGCCCAACGCCGGCAAGTCCACTTTTATCACCGCAGTTTCCAACGCGCGCCCGCGCATTGCCGACTATCCGTTTACCACCTTGCATCCCAATTTGGGGGTGGTTCGCGTCGGACCTGAGCAAAGTTTTGTGGTCGCTGATTTGCCCGGTTTGATCGAAGGCGCGGCAGAAGGCGCCGGTCTGGGACACCAGTTTTTGCGACACCTGCAACGTACCCGATTGCTATTGCATATTGTGGATATCGCACCCTTTGACGAGGGCGTTGACACCGTGGCGCAGGCCAAGGCAATCGTCAACGAGCTCAAAAAATACGACGAAAACCTGTACAAGAAACCGCGCTGGCTGGTGCTCAACAAGCTGGACATGGTGCCCGGCGACGAACGTCCGGCGCTGATCAAAGACTTTGTGAAACGCTTCAAATTCAAAGGCCCGGTGTTTGAAATTTCTGCCTTGACGCGGGAAGGTTGCGAGCCCTTGATCAAGGAAATTTACAAGCACGTCAAGGCACAACAGCTTGCCGAGCAGCCGCATGTCGAAGTGGACCCCCGTTTTACCGGAGATGGCACCGGTCCATCCGGCCCCTCAGCGGGGACACCGGACACGCCAAAAACTTCCTGAGGACCTGAGGGGACATGGAACAGTCTTTTTTGTTGCGCGATGCTCGGCGTATCGTTGTCAAGGTTGGATCAAGTCTGGTCACCAATGAAGGCCGCGGGCTCGATGCTGATGCCATCGGCGAATGGTGCCGCCAAATCGCCTATCTGGTGCGTGATGGGCGTGAGGTCATCATGGTGTCGAGCGGCGCCATTGCCGAGGGCATGAAGCGCCTGGGTTGGAACACACGCCCCCACGCCATTCAGGAATTGCAGGCCGCCGCTGCCGTCGGGCAAATGGGTTTGGCCAATATGTACGAGACCAAGCTGCGGGCCAATGATCTGGGCAGCGCGCAGGTCTTGCTCACGCATGCTGATCTGGCCGACCGCGAGCGCTACCTCAACGCCCGCTCCACTTTGCTGACCCTGCTGAAGCTCGGTGTTGTGCCGGTGATCAATGAGAACGACACCGTGGTCAATGATGAAATTAAATTTGGCGATAACGACACCCTGGGCGCCTTGGTTGCCAACCTGGTTGAGGCCGATGCCCTGGTGATATTGACCGACCAGCAGGGCTTGTATTCGGCAGACCCGCGCAAAGACCCACAAGCAACTTTCATTGACCAGGCCAAGGCTGGCGACACCGAGTTGGAGCGAATGGCCGGCGGGGCCGGTTCGAGCATCGGTCGCGGCGGCATGATTACCAAGATATTGGCTGCCAAGCGGGCCGCGGGCTCGGGTGCGTCCACCGTGATTGCCTGGGGTCGTGAGCCCGACGTACTGATTCGCCTCTCGGTCGGCGAGGCAATTGGCACGCTGCTCATTGCCCAGACGCAAAAAACACAGGCCCGCAAACAGTGGATTGCTGACCACTTGCAAATGCGCGGCGCGGTGGTGGTGGATGCCGGCGCCGCGCTCAAGGTGTGCAGCGAAGGCAAAAGCCTGCTGCCCATTGGCATGTTGAGCGTGGATGGCGAGTTTTCCCGTGGGGATGTCATTGCCATCCGCGACAGTTCCGGGCTGGAGATCGCGCGCGGTCTTGCCAATTACGCCAGCGCTGAGGCAAGGCTGATCTGCAAAAAACCGTCGTCAGAAATCGAGCGCATTCTGGGCTACGCCGCCGAGTCTGAAATGCTGCACCGTGACAATCTGGTTGTCACCCGCTGAGCGCTTTAGCCCGTAGCGCCACCCTCGTTGAGATTGCCGTCTGACCCGGTAGCGCGGGGCGCCAATTCTGCATCCACATCGCGTGCGCGATTACCGTGGCGCAGATAGCGGTTTCGGGGTTCATGGCGCGGCAGGTAGCGCGCCAGTTCGGTCAACGCCATTTGGTACACGCCACGTTTGAAATCCACCACTGCATCGAGCGGCACCCAATAGTCATTCCAACGCCAGGCGTCAAATTCCGGGTGGTCGGTGGCGCGCAGGTTCAAATCCCAGTCGTGCCCGGTGAGTTGCAGTAAAAACCAGATCTGTTTCTGGCCCTTGTAATGCCCGCGCGCATCGCGTCGGATATACCTGTCTGGCACCTCGTAGCGCAACCAGTCCCGGGTCCTTGCGACAATGCTTACGTGCTCCGGATGGAGTCCCACTTCTTCGTGCAATTCACGGAACATGGCCTGCTCGGGGGTTTCGCCCCGGTCAATGCCGCCCTGTGGAAATTGCCACGAATGGGTTCGTATGCGTTTGCCCCAAAAAACCTGATTTCTCTGATTGAGCAGGATGATGCCGACGTTGGGGCGAAAGCCGTCCCGGTCAAGCATAATCAAACCCCAATTTTTAAACTTCGTTCATTATGCACAGCATGCGCCGTGTATCAAGCATCGAATGCCCGCAGACAGCACTGCAGTTCAACGATTTGTGCCATGAAAGCATCCCAGTTTTTTATCTCCACCCTCAAAGAAGCTCCGACCGACGCTGAGGTCGTCAGCCATCAACTCATGATGCGTGCCGGCATGATTAAAAAGCTCAGCGCCGGCATCTACACCTACATGCCGATGGGGCTGCGCGTGATTCGCAAAGTGGAAGCCATCGTGCGCGAGGAAATGAACCGCGCTGGCGCAGTGGAGCTGTCCATGCCCGTGGTGCAGCCCGCCGAGTTGTGGCAAGAAACCGGGCGTTTTGAGAAGATGGGCCCCGAGCTTTTACGCATCAAGGACCGGCATGCGCGCGACTATGTGGTGCAACCGACCAGCGAGGAAGTCGTCACCGACATCGCCCGCCAGGAGATCAAAAGCTACAAGCAGTTGCCAAAAAACTTTTACCAGATTCAGACCAAGTTCCGTGATGAACGCCGGCCCCGATTTGGCCTGATGCGCGGGCGTGAATTCACCATGAAAGATGCCTACAGTTTCGACCGGGATGCCGAATCGGCCAAGGTCAGCTACCAGGTGATGGCCAAGGCCTATCGGCGCATTTTTGACCGCTTTGGCCTGACCTACCGGGCGGTTGCGGCGGACAGCGGCGCCATCGGCGGAGACCTGAGCGAAGAGTTCCAGGTGATCGCGGCAACCGGCGAGGACGCCATCGTTTACTGCCCGCAAAGTGACTACGCGGCCAATATGGAAAAGGCGCAGGCCCTGGCGCCAACCGGTGTGCGTGAATCCCCCACCAGGACCATGACCAAGGTGGCGACACCGGGAAAGAGCACCTGTGCCGACGTGGCGGAATTTTTGGGTTTGCCGCTGGAGAGTTCCCTGAAGTCGTTGGTGCTGGCCACTGACGAGCGCAACGCCGAGGGCGAAGTCATCAAGTCCCAGGTTTGGTTGCTGCTGCTGCGCGGCGACCGTAGCATGAACGAGGTCAAGGTCGGAAAAATTCCTGGTCTGGCCGATTTCCGGTTTGCCACGCTGGCAGAAATTGACGCCCACTTCGGTTGCGAACCGGGCTACCTGGGACCGGTCGGATTGAAGAAGCCCTTGCGCGTGGTGGCGGACCGCGAAGTCGCTTTGATGCGTGACTGGATTTGCGGCGCCAACGAGGTGGACTTTCACATCACAGGTGTTAACTGGGGCCGCGACGTGCCGGAGCCCGATGTGGTGGCCGACATTCGTAACGTGGTCGAAGGCGACATGTCACCGGATGGCAAGGGCGTTTTGGCGATCGAACGGGGTATCGAGATCGGCCATATTTTTTACCTCGGCACCAAGTACAGCAAAGCCATGAACGCCACATTTCTGGACGTCAACGGCAAGCCGCAGGCGATGGAAATGGGCTGCTATGGCATTGGCATCACGCGCTTGCCAGCGGCCGCGATTGAACAAAATCATGATGCGCGCGGGATAATTTGGCCCGACGCACTGGCACCTTTTACCGTGGTGCTGTGCCCGATCAGCCCCGACCGTTTTCCTGAGGTCAAGGCAGCCTCTGACAAGTTGTATGCCGATCTGCTGGAAGCGGGTGTTGATGTGATGCTTGATGACCGCAATGAGCGCCCGGGTGCCATGTTTGCCGACTGGGAACTGATCGGCGTGCCACACCGCGTCAACATCGGCGACCGCGGCTTGAAGGAAGGCAAGGTGGAATACCAGCATCGCCGTGAAGCAACAGCGATCAGCGTTCCGGTCACGGAGATTTTGGCTTTGCTGACGTCGCGCCTGAAAGCGTGAACCGGAACCCGTGCGTTGGAACCGGTGAGCCCTAGCATCACGGCGCAACGGAAGTCGCGGCGTAGCGTTATTTGGCGGGCTTTGGTGGCGGGCGCAGCGTCACTTGCGTTGCCCCGGCTGGCGTGGGCCGGGGGGCAAATTGAAGAGGCCCTGGCCGATTCCGTGCGGACTGCGCTGAGTTCTGCAATTCGATACGCAGCGCCTCCGATCCCCGAATTCCCGGACACCGAATCCCGTTTGGTGTACCTGCGCTGGCTGGGCGCCATGAGCCAACGGCTGCAGAGCAAAAAGCCGGATTGGGAATCGCGGCGCGAATTTCTGCAATCCGTTTGGTACGAAAGCCACCGTGCCGGCCTGGATACGGCCACTGTGCTGGGGCTGATCCAGGTGGAGAGCAATTTCCGCCAATTTGCCGTTAGCAGCGTTGGCGCTCGAGGTTACATGCAGGTCATGCCATTCTGGACCCGCCAACTCGCCAACGGGGATCCCAGCACACTGTTTCACATGCAAACCAATCTGCGTTTTGGCTGCGTCATATTGCGGCACTACCTCGATGTCGAACAGGGCGATTGGATGATGGCGCTGGGGCGTTACAACGGCTCCCGCGGCAAGGCTGAGTACCCGAACGCCGTATTGGCCGCCAAGCGCAACTGGCAGTTTTCAGGCTGACCGGCCCTGAAAACTGCCGCCCATCCCTGCGAAACCTGGTTCTTGCGGTCGCTTCAAGCGGGCTTGGTACCCAGTGTCTGCGCCAGTTCACCCGACTCGTACATCTCCATCATGATGTCTGAACCGCCGATGAACTCTCCCTTGATGTACAACTGTGGAATGGTGGGCCACTGGCTGTAATCCTTGATGCCCTGGCGGATTCCGTCGTCTTCCAGCACATTGACGGTCTTGATGGCTTTGGTGTCAACGCCGCAGGCCTTGAGGATTTGAATCGCGCGGCCCGAGAATCCGCACTGCGGAAAACTGGCAGTCCCCTTCATGAAAAGCAAAATCTCATTGGATTTGACGAGTTCGTCGATGCGTTGGTGTGCGTCGCTCATGGGTGCAGTCCTCAATAAAAACAAGCCCCGATTATTTCACCTTACCCCCCGCTAGGCTCAGGCACTGTGCCATAGCTATTTGGCGATGGGGTTTTTCCTGATAATCGGAGCTTATTTTGTTCGCAGTTCACTCTTGGCCACACTATGAAAATTCAAAAAAACACCGCTGTCACCATCCAGTACAGGATCTCCGAAACCTCGGGAAAAATGCTGGAGGCCAGCAAGGAGCCGATCGCCTATTTGCATGGCGGCTACGGCAATACCTTTGCAAAAGTGGAATTAGCGCTGGAAGGCCAGCAAAAGGGGTTTCAGACCACGATCGAACTGGCGCCGCAAGACGCATTTGGTTTGCGCGACGAGCGGCTGTTGCAAACCATTCCCAAAACGCAGTTTCCCCCAGGTGTAAAAGTGGGAGGGCAACTGGAAGGGCGAGGCGATGATGGCAACACCCTGGTCTTTACGGTCATCAAAATCAAAGGTGATCAGGTCATGCTCGACGGCAACCATCCGATGGCGGGCAAGACATTGCGCTTTCAGATCCAGGTCGTTGATGTGCGCGCCGCCTCCGACGAGGAAATTCAGCATGGACACGTGCACGGTGCGCATGGCCACCAGCATTAACAACCTCTGGCCCCGAGTCGTATCAGGAGATTGTCATAAATTGCTTATATTCTTAAATAATAGCAATAATAAGTCTTTGCTGAACGTTAAATACTAAAAATGACAATTATCTGCGGATAATTGCGCAATACCATGGATGGGTCATTCTCAAGGAGACCCATCGTGT
>CAIOLZ010000017.1 GCA_903859265.1 uncultured beta proteobacterium | reverse complement strand
TTCGCCGTCAACGTCGTGCAGTATCCGGTGCCCAGCGGCCAGCGCTGCTTCAATCTGGGCAAAGCGATACGCAAAGCCATCGAGAGCTTTGACGAAGACCTGAACGTGCAAATCTGGGGCACCGGCGGCATGAGTCACCAGCTTCAGGGCGCACGCGCCGGGCTGATCAACAAAGAGTTTGACAACGCATTTCTGGACCAGGTGATTGCGGATCCTGCGGCAGCCGCCAAAATTCCGCACATCGATTACGTCCGGGAAGCGGGCAGCGAAGGCATTGAGCTGGTGATGTGGCTGATCGCCCGTGGCGCGATGGCGGATCAAAAACTCGAGACCGCAACGCCCCAGCACGCCCCAACCGTCAAGCACCGCTTCTACCATGTGCCCGCCAGCAACACCGCAGTGGGCCACCTCATTCTGGAAAATAACTGAGCAACGGATATGACCAATACCATCAAAGTAGCACTCGCCGGTGCCGGTGCATTCGGCATCAAACATCTGGACGGCATCAAGAACATTGACGGCGTGGAGGTGGTGTCGCTGATCAGCCGCGACCTGGAAAAAACCAGAGAAGTCGCCAACAAGTACGGCATTGCGCACGTCACCACCGATCTCGCGCAAAGCCTGGCGTTGCCCGGGCTGGATGCGGTCATCCTGTGTACACCCACCCAGATGCATGCGGCGCAAACCATTGCCTGTCTGAAGGCTGGTAAGCACGTGCAGGTAGAAATTCCACTGGCCGACAGTCTGGCCGGTGCGCAGGAAGTGGTGGCCTTGCAAAAACAAACCGGTCTGGTGGCGATGTGCGGTCATACCCGCCGCTTCAACCCCAGCCACCAGTACGTGCACAAGCAAATCAAGGCCGGCAAATTCAACATCCAGCAGATGGATGTGCAGACCTATTTTTTCCGCCGCACCAACACCAACGCGCTCGGTCAGGCCCGCTCATGGACAGACCATCTGCTGTGGCACCACGCGGCACACACGGTGGATCTGTTTGCCTACCAGTGCGGCAGCCCGATCGTGCAGGCCAACGCGGTCCAGGGGCCGATCCATCCGGTCCTGGGTATTGCCATGGACATGAGCATCCAGCTCAAAGCCGCCAATGGCGCGATCTGCACGCTGTCCTTGAGTTTTAACAACGATGGCCCGCTGGGAACCTTCTTCCGCTACATCGGTGACTCAGCAACCTATATTGCCCGCTATGACGATTTGTTCAGCGGCAAGGAAGAGAAGATCGATGTCAGCCATGTCGATGTGAGCATGAACGGCATTGAGCTGCAGGACCGGGAGTTTTTTGCAGCGATCCGAGAAGGGCGGGAACCCAACTCCAGCGTGGCAGGCGTGTTGGCATGCTACGAAGTGCTGCATAAACTTGAGCAGCAACTCGCGGCCTGAGATCAGGACGCGGTCACTGAAGTTCCATGCTCTGCCTGATTGTTGTGGCCAAGAATGAGCACCAACACCAGAGCCAGCACGGACCACAATCCCAGGAACAAGACACCGTAAAAGTCGCCGCCCATTTTGTCTTTCAGAACTCCAAAGATGGTGGGGCCGATGTAGCCCCCCAAAGTCCCGATGGAGTTGATCCAGGCGATGCCCGCCGCCGCCGCGGTTCCGCTCAGCAGGGCGG
>CAIOLZ010000016.1 GCA_903859265.1 uncultured beta proteobacterium | reverse complement strand
TTCATGGCCAGGCACATGGAGCATCCGGGCTCTCGCCACTCGAAGCCAGCGGCCTTGAACACCTCATGCAGGCCCTCGCGTTCGGCCTGTTCCTTGACCAGACCGGAGCCGGGTACGACCATTGCCAGCTTGACGTTTTTGGCAACGCGCTGGCCCAAGTTTTTGACCATGGCGGCGGCCTCCCTCATGTCTTCAATACGGCTGTTGGTACAGGAGCCAATGAACACCTTGTCCACAAAAAGATCGTTGAGCGCCTTGCCGGGTTCGAGGCCCATGTAGGTGAGTGCCCGCTCAATGGCGCCGCGCTTGTTCGGGTCTTTCTCTTTGTCAGGGTCGGGTATGCGCCCATCGATTCCGAGCACCATTTCAGGCGATGTACCCCAGGTGACTTGTGGAAGGATGGTGCTTGCGTCGAGCTCCACGACGGCGTCGAATTTTGCATCGACGTCCGAATGCAAGGTCTTCCAGAAGGCAACCGCCTGGTCCCATTCAACCGCTGCCGCCTCTGCGCTGGCGGCGCCGTAGCCCGGTGCCAACGGCCGGCCTTTCAAATAGTTGATGGTTTTGTCATCAACCGCAACCAGACCCGCACGGGCACCCGCTTCAATGGCCATATTGCAAACGGTCATGCGGCCTTCCATGCTCAGCGCGCGGATCGCCGAGCCACCGAATTCAATCGTGTAGCCGGTGCCACCCGCAGTGCCGATGCGGCCGATGATGGCCAGCACAATGTCCTTGGCGGTTACCCCATTGGCAACTTTGCCTTCGACTTTGACCAGCATGTTCTTCGCTTTTTTGGCCAGCAGCGTCTGCGTTGCCATGACGTGCTCGACTTCGCTGGTACCGATGCCATGGGCTAATGCGCCAAAAGCGCCATGGGTAGAGGTGTGGGAGTCTCCGCAGACTACCGTCATGCCGGGAAGGGTAGCGCCGTTTTCCGGTCCGATCACATGCACGATGCCTTGGCGTTTGGATAAAAACGGAAAGTAAGCGGCTGAACCAAATTCCTGGATGTTGTGGTCCAGCGTGGTCACTTGCTCTTTGCTGGTGGCGTCGGTGATGCCGTCGTAACCGAGTTCCCAACCGGTGGTTGGCGTGTTGTGGTCGGCTGTTGCGACGATTGAACTGATGCGCCAGACTTTGCGTCCGGCCTCGCGCAGGCCTTCAAACGCCTGAGGGCTGGTCACTTCGTGGACCAGATGGCGGTCGATGTAGAGAATCGACGTGCCATCTTCTTCGGTATGAATGACGTGATCGTCCCAGAGTTTGTCGTAAAGCGTTCGACGCATGGCGGTCCTTTGGAATGCTGCAAAGGCGCCATCGTGCAACGTTTTTTAAACTGGTACAAGATGTTTGTTTATGCTGGTATAAATTCCACCATGACTGAATCTGATCCTCGTGCACTGCTGGGTGCTTTTATTCGTGCCCATCGGGAGCGTTTGCCATTGCCTGCTAACGTGTCCGGCAGGCGTCGCACGCCGGGTTGGCGCCGCGAAGAGTTGGCGCAAGCCACTGGTGTGGGTGTCACCTGGATTACATGGCTGGAGCAGGGGCGCGATGTTTCCGCATCCCCCGCTGCGCTGGCCCGGTTGGCGGACGCTTTGCGCCTGAACCCCGCGGAGCGGGCGTCTTTGTTTGATCTGGCAGGGCGGCGTGATCCGGTTGCGCCCACCCAATTTCAATTGGAGTTGCCCGCGCATGTGTTGGCCTTACCGAGTTTGATAGCAGTGCCGGCGTACTTGCTTGACCATTTGTGGACGGCCCGGGCATGGAATTCCGGGGCGGCAGCCTTGTTCAAAGGATGGCTGGACGGTGACGGTGAGCGCAATTTGTTGCGTTACGTTTTTTTCTCGCCCGAGTCACGCGTCCTGATTGCCGATTGGCCGGAACGCGCGCAGCGCCTGGTTGCGGAGTTCCGGGCCGACTTCAGTCGTCGGCCCCGGGATGCGGCCATGCAGTCTCTGATTGATGAACTTTGTGCGAACAGTCCACTGTTCACCAGGTTGTGGCGTGAGCAGACCGTGTTGCACCGGGAGGGCGGCGAGCGCAGTTTCAATTTGCCAGATGAAAACGGCGCGCATGCTGGGAAGCGCCTGGCATCGCGCGTTGCGCGCTACCAGCAAACTACGCTGCTGGTTGCGTCGCAAACCGAGTGCAAATTGGTTTGTCTGGCGCCGCTGTCGTAAAAAACCCGCCTACGTTGCCGTGCGGCGGGTTGATGGTGTGAGCCGACGGGGACCGGTTAGCGTTGTGCGATTGGCAGCACGTCACGCCTTGGAGAGCCCGTAAACAGCTGGCGTGGGCGGCCAATTTTGTACTCAGGGTCACCGATCATTTCATTGAGTTGGGCAATCCAGCCGACGGTGCGTGCCAGCGCAAAAATGGCGGTAAACAGGCTCACCGGTATGCCGATGGCACGCTGCACAATGCCAGAGTAAAAGTCCACATTGGGGTACAACTTGCGCTGGACGAAGTAGTCGTCTTCCAGTGCAATTTTTTCCAGTGCCATCGCCAGTTTGAACAGCGGGTCATTTTCCAGGCCGAGCGCCAACAGGACTTCCTTGCAGGTTTCCTGCATCAGCTTGGCACGCGGGTCGTAGTTTTTGTAAACCCGGTGGCCAAAGCCCATCAGTTTGACGGTGGAGTTCTTGTCCTTGACCTGGTTCATGAATTCGCCAACCTTGCCCACGCCACCCATTTTCTGGATGTCTTCGAGCATGTTCAGGCATGCTTCATTGGCGCCCCCGTGCGCTGGACCCCAAAGACACGCCACGCCAGCAGCAATTGCGGCGAACGGGTTGGTGCCGGAGGATCCGCACAAGCGCACGGTTGAGGTGGACGCATTTTGCTCATGGTCCGCGTGAAGAATGAAGATGCGGTCCAGGGCCCGTTCGATCACCGGGTTGACAACATACTCTTCGCATGGATTGGCGAACATCATGTGCATGAAATTGCCGGCGTAACTCAATGCATTCTTCGGGTACATGTAGGGTTGTCCGGCACTGTATTTGTAGGCCATGGCCACCAATGTCGGCATTTTGGCGATCAGGCGGATCGCAGAAATTTCGCGGTGCTCGGGATTGTTGATATCGGTGCTGTCGTGGTAGAAGGCCGACAAGGCGCCCACCAGTCCCGTCATGATGGCCATCGGGTGCGCGTCACGGCGAAAGCCACGCAAGAAAAATTGCATCTGCTCGTTGACCATGGTGTGCTGGGTCACGCGCTTGCTGAATTCCAATTTGCCGGTCGCAGTGGGCAGGTTGCCGTACAACAGCAGATGGCAGGTTTCCATGAAGTCGCACTGCGTGGCGAGTTGCTCAATCGGGTAGCCGCGGTACAACAACTCACCCTTGTCGCCGTCGATGTAAGTGATCGAGGACTGACACGAAGCTGTCGAGAGAAAGCCGGGGTCATAGGTGAACATGCCGGTTTGCGCATACAGCTTTCGAATGTCAATCACATCCGGGCCAATGCTGCCGTGGTAAACCGGCATCTCAACACTGGGCGCGCCGTTACTGAACGACAGGGTGGCTTTGTTGTCAGCTGCTTTCATCATTTGCCTTTCAGAGAGGTTCTCTCAACATATTTAAAATTTCACGCACATCTTCACTGTCCAGGCTGGCGTCAACCTGAGCAAGCGATTTTCGGGCCAGGTTGACGTCCAGAAGGTCGTTGTCGCTCAAGGCCATCAGGTCGCCCAGTGCCTTGCCCTGTCTAACCGTCAAAGTGTCGCCAAACCGGCTAAAAAACCGTTCGATGAAAATATCGTTTTCCAGCAAACCCCTGCGGCAGCGCCACTTGAGTTTGCTAAGCGCCCGTTCATCGATTCGTTCTGTGAACACAGCGGACCTTTGCTAACGCAGTGGAATGACCTGGTGTTGTTAAATGGTCCTTAACACCATCATTTCCTTGATCTTGCCGATAGCCTTTGTCGGGTTCAAACCCTTGGGGCAAACATCGACGCAATTCATGATGGTGTGGCAGCGGAATAAACGGTAGGGATCTTCAAGATTGTCCAGCCGCTCACCCGTTGCAAGGTCGCGGCTGTCGGCGATGAAGCGGTACGCCTGCAAAAGTCCGGCGGGGCCCACAAATTTGTCGGGATTCCACCAGAAGCTGGGGCAACTGGTGGAGCAACTTGCGCAAAGAATGCACTCGTACAAGCCATTCAATTCTTCACGCTCTTCGGGGCTTTGCAGCCGTTCTTTCTCCGGCGGGACCGTATCGTTGATCAGATAGGGTTTGATCGAGTTGTATTGCTGGAAGAACTGGGTCATGTCAACAATCAGGTCGCGCACTACGGGCAGGCCAGGCAGCGGCTTGAGCACGATGGTGCCGGGCAACGTCCGCATATTGGTCAGGCAGGCGAGGCCATTTTTGCCGTTGATATTCATGGCGTCCGAGCCGCAAACGCCTTCGCGGCAGGAGCGGCGAAACGAAATGCTGGGATCAACCGCTTTGAGCTTCATCAGGGCGTCGAGCAGCATGCGTTCTGTGCCGTCGAGTTCGACCTCAATGGTCTGCATATAAGGCTTGGCATCGCGATCGGGGTCGTAACGGTAAATGGAGAAAGTGCGTTTTGTCATGGTGATGGCCTGATCAGAATGTACGGGTCTTGAGTGCAATGCTGTCCACGGTAAGCGGCTTCATTTGCACGGGCTTGTAGGTCAGCTTGTTGCCCTCTTTGTGCCACAGCGTGTGTTTATGCCACTCGGTGTCGTTGCGACCGTTGGGATGCTCTGGCGTGTCACCGTAGTCGTTCACGGTATGTGCGCCACGGCTCTCGCGCCGCGCTGCCGCCGAGACGATGGTGGCTTGTGCCGCTTCGATCAGATTTTCGACTTCAAGCGCTTCGATGCGCGCGGTATTGAAGATCTTCGACTTGTCTTTCAGGCCGATTTTTCCGACCCGCTCGCGCAAAGCCGCAATTTTGGCCACACCTTCGTCCATGGATGCTTGCGTGCGGAACACGCCGGCGTGGAACTGCATTGCAGACCGGATGTCGTTGGCCACGTCCTGCGCGTATTCGCCATCGGTGGCATTGTCCAGACGCGCCAGGCGCGCCAGGGTTACCGCAGCGGCATCGGCGGGCAAGGGCTTGTGGGCCTTGTTTTTGTTATTGAACTCAACAATGTGGTTGCCCGCAGCGCGCCCAAAGACCAGCAGATCGAGCAGGGAGTTGGTTCCCAGCCGGTTGGCGCCGTGGACGCTTACGCAGGAGCACTCACCCACGGCATACAAGCCGTTGACGACCACGCTGTCGTTGTTGGCGTTTTGCGTTACTACCTGGCCATTGATGTTGGTCGGAATGCCGCCCATTTGGTAATGGATTGTGGGCACCACGGGAATCGGCTCTTTGGTGATATCGACGTTGGCAAAGTTGTGGCCAATCTCGAACACGGAAGGCAGGCGCTTCATGATGGTTTCAACCCCGAGATGGGTCATGTCCAGATTGATGTAGTCCTTGTTGGGGCCGCAACCGCGCCCTTCCTTGATTTCCTGATCCATGCAGCGCGATACGTAGTCGCGCGGTGCCAGGTCCTTGTAAGCCGGGGCGTAACGCTCCATGAAACGTTCGCCATTGCTGTTGCGCAAAATGGCACCTTCGCCGCGGCATCCTTCGGTCAGCAAAACGCCGGCGCCGGCTACACCTGTTGGGTGGAACTGCCAAAACTCCATGTCTTCCAAAGGAATGCCCGCACGGGCTGCCATGCCCAAGCCGTCACCGGTGTTGATGAAAGCGTTGGTGGAGGCTGCAAAGATGCGACCCGCGCCGCCTGTGGCCAGCAAAGTGGTTTTGGCTTCCAGAATGTGGACATCGCCGGTCTCCATCTCGAGCGCTGTCACGCCCACCACGTCACCGTCGGCATCGCGGATCAGGTCCATCGCCAGCCATTCGACGAAGAAGCTGGTTTTGGCCGCCACGTTTTGCTGGTAAAGCGTGTGCAGCATGGCGTGGCCGGTCCGGTCGGCAGCAGCGCAAGCCCGCTCTACCGCTTTTTCGCCGTAGTTGGCGGTGTGGCCGCCAAAGGGACGCTGGTAAATCGTGCCGTCGGGATTGCGGTCGAACGGCATGCCCATGTGCTCCAGGTCGTACACCACCTTGGGCGCCTCACGGCACATGAACTCAATGGCGTCCT
>CAIOLZ010000015.1 GCA_903859265.1 uncultured beta proteobacterium | reverse complement strand
TGCTGGAAGTCCCAATGGGTGGTGATGCGGTAGGCGAATTTGGTGATTTTCGGGAACACCTGCGGCACGATGCGGGAGCCGCGCACCGCCTCCGAGTCCAGACACATGATGATCAGGCCCTCGGGCGATTCTTCGAGGGGAATCCAGCCCTGCTCCTCCACGAACTCGCGCTTGAGAATGCCATGCAAGGCCTCGGCCCGAATGCGCCCAGCGGAAAACGGTTCGTACGGCACATTAAAGAACTTCGACAATGCCGCGCCAATCTGTGCCGGCTTGAGGCCGAATTTTTCAGTCAGCAGCGTCTCCACCGGTTGCGCCAGAGTCCGTGCTTCCTGCACGCAGTGGGCCAGTTCTTCGTCCGTGATGAGTCCGTCGGCCACCAGTCCGTCGAACTTGGTGGCCCGCTTGCGCGCCACATCTTCGGGCTGTTTGCCGCGCTGGCGAATCGCAGTAGCGAGGGTTTTGCACAGTTCCGCGACCCCGTCGAGTTCCAGGTCCCCGAACGGCTCGTCGCTTTTGTTATTGATGACTTGCAGGACGCCGTGCAGCGTATTGCCCTCCATGATGGGCGCCACCAGCATTTGCTTGGTGCGGTAGCCCGAGCGCCGGTCCACCTCTTTCAAAAAAGTCAGCGATGGATGGATTTTTTTGAGCGCCTCTTCGTCGTAAACATCCGGCAGGTTGAGCGCTTTGCGGCTGTATGCCGCATAACCGGCAATGCTTTGGGGCGTGATGGGGAGCTTGAGGTCCCGGCTGCTGTTCAAGCCGGTTTTGATCTTGGAGACGATGGCGCTGCCATCGTCCGTAACGGCGTATAGCGTCAGCCGGTCCGCGTTGAGCAGTTTGCAAATGTCCTGGCTGGCCTCCAGCATGATTTCTTCGATGTTTTCAGTATCGTGAATGCGGGCTGTCACATGGTGCAACTGCCGATAGAACAGCGCTTCAAAAGTCATGCCCCGCTTTCTGCTGGGCAGTTTTTGAGAGTCAGAGAAGCTTTTATCGGGTGACTTCTCTCCGTCAACGGGGGGCATCAAGGAACTCATATTTCAAACTCCTGCCCGGCACGCAGCCAGCGAATATCGTGTGTGACGTTGGGACCGAAGGGCTGGGTCTGGTCGAAGCGCTGAATTTCAGCCATGATCATCTCAGTCTCTGCGGGTTTGGTATGGGTAATGTAGATCGGATAGCTCCGTCCCCGTTCAATCGCGTCGAGTTCCTCTGCCAGTGACATGGGTGAAAGATGCAAACTGCGCCGGGCAAGGTCTTTCTCGCGGTTGCTGAACGCGGTTTCAATCACCAGCATGGCGACATTGAGGTCGTTCAGGCGATTCCAAAACGCCGGATTGCGCTCGGTGTCCCCCGTAAAAACCCAGCAGCCACTGCCGCCGCTGATCGCATAGCCGGCAGCCGGCACCGTGTGCACCGCCGGCAGCACTTCAACCAGTTTTTGTCCAAAACTCAAAGTCTGGCCCACCCGGATTTCGTGAAAGGTGATAAACGGGTTGGCCAGAGTCGGGATCCGGGTGAAATCAGGCCAGATCACGTTGTTGAAAACATGCGTTTTAAGTGCCGCAATGGTGCCCGCCAACGCATGGACCCGCAACGGAAATTTGCGTTGCGAGGCTACCGAATCCACCATCAACGGCAATGCAGCAACATGGTCCAGATGGGAGTGCGTGAGTAACACGTCGTCAACACCGGCCATTTCTTCGAGGGTCAAATCGCCCACGCCGGTGCCGGCATCGACCAGAATCTCTCCATCGATCAGAAAAGAGGTGGTCCTGCAATTTTGGGCAATTGCGCCAGAGCAGCCTAAAACGCGTACTTTTAACAAAAATTTTCCGTTCGTTGATGCTTACTTGGTCTCAAAATTGGTTGCGCCATCCCATTCGGGATCGAAGGGCAGCAAGCGCATAGAGGCTACACGCTCCGCGTAAAGTTGGTACAGGTATTTTTTGGGGTTCATGCGCATCAAATTAATGAGCAGAACATCGGCCTGATCCCAATTTTGCAACCGGTAGGCTTTGATGAAGCTGTTCCAGGTCTTTAATTCACTGGCGCTGTCATCCTTGAGCCGGTTTTCCGGCGCCAATGGCCAGAAAATGGCCACGGCCTGTTCTTTGCCCTTGACCCGCACACGGTCGAGTTCCTGCCATGCGAAGTCCGGGGCCAGATTGCGGGTGGTCTCGCTGACGACGATATCCACGCCGTAGGCTTTGGAGAGGCCCTCCAGTCGCGAACCCAAATTGACCGAGTCACCAATCACGGTGTAGGCGCGCCGGATGTTGGAGCCCATGTCACCAACGCACATGGTTCCCGTGTTAAGCCCGATGCCGATACCGATTTCGGGCAGGCCGCGACTGCGGTGGTCCGCATTGATGTCACGCACGGCGTTGGCCATTTCCATGGCCGATTTGACCGCCAGATGGGCGTGCTCGGGCGTTTCAACCGGGGCCCCCCAGAACGCCATGACGCAATCGCCCATATATTTGTCGATGGTGCCGCGGTTGGCACGAATCAGGCTGGTCAGATTGCTGAAAACGCCGGTCAGAAGCTCCTGCAACTGCGTCGGCTCCATTTGCTCGGACATCTTGGTGAAGCCGCGCATGTCGCAAAACATGACCGTGAGCTCGCGGTTGGTGGCCTTCATGCTGTACGCATCAGGATCCTTGACCATCTCGTCCACCAGTTCAGGCGGCACATAGGTACCAAAAAGGTTGGCCAAGTCGCGTTTGGACCGGCTTTCCACAAAGTAGCCAAAACTCATGTTGAGCGCGAAGGCAGTCACGGTCATGGTCAGCGCCGCAGCAAGCGGCAGCACCAGCCCGTAGCCCAGATAAAGCCAGAAGTTCAAACCTGCGAGCACCGCTGCAACCGCAACGCTCAGGCCCACCGCGCGCGTCGCGGACAACAGCGGCAATCCAAAGGCCAGCGCCAGTCCTGCAATGGTCAGCATGGCCACGTCATAGCCCACGGCGTAGTCGGGTTTGAACAGCAATTTGCCGTCCAACAGGCCCGAGATGAGGTTGGCATGGGACTCCACGCCGGGATAAGCCTCACCGACCGGCGTGACCCGCAAGTCCAGCAAACCGGGCGCCGTCGTGCCCATCAAAACAATCTTGTCCTTGAGACTGCCAACAGGAAGGCGCCCCAGCAGCACATCAGACGCGGATATGTATTTGAACGACCCGCCACGCACGCCGCCCCGACCGCGATAGGGCACCAAAGCGGCCACCTTGTCGTCAACCGGGATGCCCAGCGTACGATCCCCCTGCTTGAGCACAAGGCGGTCCATTCCCTGGTAGCTATGGGGCAAGAATCTGTCGCTGGGATAGCCGGGCACCACTTTCGGCGCACCGGCGAGCTGGCGAAACATTCCCAGCGCAAGCGATTCGTAATACTTTCCCTTGTACTCCGCCAGCATGGGCAGCGATCGCACCACACCATCGTCGTCAACGATTGGGTTGAAAAATCCGGCAACCGGCGCGGCCCTGGCAATACCTTCGATGTTGGAGCCATAACCGTTCCAAGACGTGCTATGGATGCTGCGACCTGAAAGCTCCTTGTCCGTCAACACCGGTGCTGGCAAAACACCCGAGGTTCCGGCATCTTCCTCGCTGGAGAAGTAATAACTCAACACGACGGCGCGATTTTCCAGCGACTTTGCAAACAACGCATCGAAATCGAGCTCCGGGCGAAGCTGCCGCAGTCGCTCGGCAAAAAGCGGCTGATCCTTCAACTCGTTGTGCGAAAGCTCCGTCAGACGCGCGAGCCCGGAGCTGGCGTCGGCCTCGGCAAAAACCACGTCGAAACCCAGAATGCCAATTTTTTGCTGGTCAAAGAGCTGATTGACCAGCGTCGCCATTTTGTCGCGACCCCAAGGCCAGCGGCCAACCTCGGCCAGGCTCTTTTCGTCAATATCTACGATGACGATGCGGTCGTCGAGCGTCTTGGGAGCAGTGGCCCGCAAGCGGGCGTCGTAAATAATCTCATCGAGCCGCTGCAGCACCCCAATTTGGAGCAGCCCGGCGGCATGCAACAAGGCGAAAACAAGCGGCAGCAAGGTTACCGCAACACGAGGCCAATGTTTGGTGATGGCTCGCATCGGCCGCAGCCCGGCTCAATCAGGATTGGACGAACTGCATCTGGGTACCCGCCAATTCAATGACGTCACCGTTTTTCAACGCGATGGGCTCGGAGCCTATCGGCGCGCCATTCAAGGAGGGATTGCCTCCACCTTCGACATGGTGCACCACAAACCCGTGCTGGCGCTTGGTGATGGCGGCAACGGCAACGCCGGGCTTGCCGATCGTCGTGACCACCTTGGTCAAAGGCACTTCCCGCCCTGATGCCGCGCCCGACATCACCTTGATAGCGGCATGCAGCGCAGCAGATTCAGCATGTGCAGCGGGCGCAACCTGACCGGGAGAAGGCATTGCCATGCCAGCGCCAAGCGGCCGTGCCGCGCCGGGTTGCGCCTTGACAACCATGGTTTTGTCAAAGTTGTCAGCCGCGCCGTCACCAACAAACTTGATTTTGTATTTGCCGATTTCGATGCTGTCCGCGTTGTGGAGCGACTGTTTTTTGACCGCTTTGCCGTTGACGTAGGTACCGTTGGTGCTGTTGAGGTCTTCGATAGTGACCTCGCCGCCGCCCATCTGAATCACCGCATGCTCCCCGCTGACGGCCAGATTATCGATAACGATGTCGTTGTACGGCCTGCGACCCAAGGTGGTTTTGTCCTTGGTGAGTTGTACTTCCTTGATGACGACCTCATCGATCGACACGATCATTTTCGGCATGACCGGCTCCTTTTCCTATAGTTTGATTTTGGAAAAATCATGGCAGCTTCTTCCCTAGCAATCTGGCGATTAGACCCTTCTTTTCGGTCTGCTCGCCCACTTCCACGATCAAAACGGAAATGTTGTCGCGCCCACCTGCGGCATTGGCTGCGTCAATCAATGCCGTCGCACGGTCTGCCAATTCCAGAGGCGAATCAAGAATTTTACCGATCTCTGCATCAGCCACCATATCGGAGAGTCCGTCCGAGCACATCATGTAAATGTCTCCGGGTTGCACCGGATGCTCGTTGACTTCGAGCAAGACCGCTTCTTCAACGCCCAAAGCGCGGGTCACCAGATTCTTGATGTTGGAGTGCAGGGCCTGCTCGGGTGTAACCAGACCGGCATCAATTTGTTCCTGCAACAAGGAATGGTCCCGGGTGATCTGCTCCATCAATCCGGCACGCACGCGGTAGCAACGCGAGTCGCCGATGTGGCCCAGCATCAATACATCCCCGTAAAAGACGCCCGCCACCAGCGTCGTTCCCATGCCGGCGTAATGGGGGTTGGAAATGGCAGCGTTGTAGATCGACAAATTGGCGTTGCCGACACAAATCTCCATCGCCCTGCGAACTTCTTTGTGGCTGGCCAAGCCATTGGCCCCGCTCAACCAACGGCTCAGTTCGGATTTGATGAACGCGGTGGCCATGCCGCTGGCAATCTCGCCGGCGTTATAGCCCCCCATTCCATCGGCCAGTACAGCGGTGTTGGTGGCTTCATCGTAAGCAACGGAATCCTCGTTGTTATCACGGGCGCGTCCGGTATCGGTCTTTGCGCAGTAGGTATAAATCATTGCTTGTTTTTAGAGTTCAATATCGGTCGCATCGGATGCTGGGCCGGTGTTAGGGGCCATGGCGGGGACGGTAGCATCAAAAGCGACTGTTTTTTGTGCGAGCATGACCTGTGCCGTGGCTTCAAAGCCGGAGGCCTGCGCGGCAGCTAAAGGGGCGGTTGAACCTGGTGCCTGCGCACCACCGGTCTGTGCCAGCACCATGCGAATGTCTGAGGCAAACTGCTCGCCGGTCTGGTAGCGCGTCTCGGGGCGTTTGCTCAATGCCCGCGCCACGATGTCAGCCACCGCCGGCGACAACTCGGGCCGGACGATGCGAATGTCAGCGGCCTCATCGTTGGCTATTTTGAACATCAACTCCGACATCGAATCACCACGGAACGGCAGCACGCCACATAACATCTGGTAGAGCATGACACCGAGCGAATAAAGATCAGAGCGCCCGTCCACCTTTTTGCCCGCGAGTTGCTCGGGCGACATAAAGCTCGGCGTACCGAGCACGAGGCCGGTCTTGGTTTTGCTCGAGTCAGTAATCCGTGCGATGCCAAAGTCCGTCACTTTCACGGTGTCACTGTCAGCCTCGTACATGATGTTGGCAGGCTTGATGTCCCGGTGCACCACATTTTGCTTGTGCGCGTAATCCAGTGCCTCGGCCACCCTGGCCACGATGCTCAGCACCGTGCTGACGGGCAGCAGGTGGTCACCTTTGCAGAAATCAGCAAGGTCCCGGCCCTTGAGAAATTCCATCGCGATGAACGCCAGGTCATGCTCCTCGCCGGCATCAAAAATAGTCACGATATTCTGGTGCTGCAGCCGCCCTGCCGTTTCCGCTTCGCGGAAGAACCGTTCCCGAGCGTCCGCCAATTCCTCGCCGGCGAACTCCTGACTCAGGGCCATGGTTTTGATGGCTACCACGCGGCCAATTTTTGGATCTTTGCCGAGGTAAACCACACCCATAGCGCCCTTGCCCAATTCTTTTTCCACCTGATAGCGGCCCAGCATCGGCTTTTCCACCGCGCCGCCGTCGAGCAGCATGGTCCCTCCGGGGTGGCTGCTACCGCCGCCGAGCATCACGGTTTCCGAGAGGTTTTTGGCACGACTGAGTTTGGCTTTGATGTCCTTGTAGTCCGGATCGTAGGCGGCCATGTGCTCGTACACGGCCTCCGCTTTGTTGAACTGCCGCTTGCGCTCGAAATCCAGTGCCAGACTGTATAAATTGCCCATCACGGCATCTGCCATGGGCACGCGGCGGAAGCGGTCAAACGCCATGTCGAGCTGACCCTGGCCTTGCAAGGCCAGTCCCATCATGCGGTTGGTCTCGGCAGATTCTTCATCCGATTTGACTTTGCCGGCCTCCGTCATCAGGAATCGTTTGGTCGTCAGGGCCAGATGTCCAAGCACCAGAACAGCAGCCGGGAAAACCAGGTGCAGCCACAGCGCGGCCGATGCCAGAAGCCCGAACTCCGCCACCAGCAGCGCAACAAACAAGCCCAGCGTCACCACTGCTGCCTTGCCCGCCGACAAACGCGGCAATCCGCCAATAACGTACGCCGCCACCAGCAAAAGCGCGCCCAATCCAACCCACGTTCCCCAGGATGGTTGAACAATAAAATGCTCGCTCAGGATGCTGGACGTGACGTGCGCCATCATCTCGGCGGGTGACAACGAAGGGTAGCCCGGCACTGAAAACTGGCTTCCCACGCCGGCTGCGGTGGGACCGATGATGACAATCTTGTCGGTGTATTTTCCGGCCGGAATCTTGCCTGTGAAAACGTCATAAAACGAGTCCACGGCAAAGGCCGGACGGCCTTCGCGCCCCTTGTAAAACTGCGGCAGCATGAAAGCCGCTTCGTCGGTACGAATACGCAACTTGCCGATCTGCACAGACTCCCCGGGATTGAGGTGAATGTCAGAGGAATTGAGATTCAGGCTTTTCAGCGCGGTGAGCAGTGCCATGGACGGCACGGCTTTGCCGTAATAGTTCACCAGCAAAGGCTCCTCGCGAACCGACCCATCGACATCCTGAAACTGGTTCAAGTGGCCAATACCCTGGGCTGCGCTGCCCAGGGATTCAATCGGTTGCAGGCCGCGCACGGCGCTGATCGAAAAGCCGTTGTTTTCATCCAGCGCGCTTTTGAGGGCATAGGGCGGCAAAGGATTGTCCGGCTTGCCTTGCTGGTCTCCCAGGACGAACACAGAGGGCAACAGCACATTGCCTGCCTTTTGCATGCTTGCCGACAGAATTGCATCGGTGTCCAGCGAGGTTTGCGCTTCAGAAATGAGCTTGCCTATTTGCTCGTTGCTGCCCCCCGGGTCGGCGCTCGACCCCAGCGCTTCTTTCATTTTGCGGATGAAAGCCAGCCCCGGATCAATTTGCGGCTCAAAGAAGAAAGCGTTGTAAACAATCGTCTTGGCCTTGGCGCCGGCCAACAGATCAATCATTTTGGCGTGTACATCACGCGGCCAGGGCCAGCGCCCAATATTGGCAATGCTTTGGTCATCAATGGCAATAACGGCAATCCTGTCGGAGGGTTGCCGCGACGAACTGGTGCTGGCAACGTCATAAAAACGCCGTTCCAGGGTTCCCATGAAGTCAGTGGCCAGGTTCAAAACCACGGCCGCAAGCACGATGACCACGCCGGCAAACCAGTCCGAGCGCCACCATGCCCCCAACTTCAATTTTGATGCACTTGCCAATTGCGGCCCCTACCCGGTATGTATATGACGCTTCATTGCAGAAGTAGGCACCAACGTTAGCAGACGCAGGGCCCACCGACAAGTGAGTGTGTGGCGCCGCGTGCGTGTTTTTTCCACAATTAGCCGCTTTTACAGCATTGCGTTGCTGCTGGACCGAGCTCGGGCCCGAAATGCGAAAAGCCCAATCAGGAAGACTGGGCTTTTTTTGTTGCCACGCCGCACCGGGATTTACAGCATCGCTTTCAGCAATTTGGCCATTTCAGAAGGATTGCGTGTGACTTTGAAGCCGCACTCTTCCATGACCGCCAGCTTGGCATCGGCCGTGTCGGCGCCGCCTGAAATCAACGCGCCGGCGTGCCCCATGCGTTTTCCCGCGGGCGCTGTGACACCGGCGATAAATCCGACAATCGGTTTTTTCATGTTGAGCTTGCACCAGCGGGCGGCTTCGGCCTCATCGGGTCCACCGATTTCACCGATCATGATGACCGCGTCCGTATCGGGGTCGTCGTTGAAAGCACGCATGACGTCGATGTGCTTGAGGCCGTTGATGGGGTCGCCGCCAATACCAACAGCGGACGATTGGCCAAGACCGATTTCGGTCAGTTGTGCCACGGCTTCATAGGTCAAAGTGCCAGAGCGCGAGACCACGCCGATTCGGCCTTTACGATGAATGTGACCGGGCATGATGCCAATTTTGATTTCGTCGGGCGTGATCAAACCCGGGCAATTGGGCCCGAGCAGGAGCGTCTTCTTGCCGCCTGCGGCTTCCTTGGCCTTCATGCGATTGCGCACTTCGAGCATGTCGCGCACCGGAATGCCTTCGGTAATACAGATGGCCAGATCCAGATCCGCTTCCACAGCCTCCCAGATGGCGGCAGCGGCGCCTGCCGGTGGCACATAGATCACCGAAACGGTGGCACCGGTCTCAGAGGCAGCTTCCTTGACGGAGGCAAAAATGGGGATATTGAAGATCGACTCACCCGCCTTTTTGGGGTTGACGCCTGCGACGAAACAGTTTTTACCGTTGGCGTATTCCTGGCACTTTTCCGTATGGAACTGGCCGGTTTTACCGGTAATGCCCTGGGTAATAACGCGCGTGTCTTTGTTGATGTAGATCGACATGTTTAACCTTTCACCGCTTTAACCGCCGCCTGCGCAGCCTCTGCCATGGTGTCCACCGAGATGATGGGCAACCCGCTGTCTTTGAGCATCTGCTTGCCCAGGTCTTCGTTGGTGCCTTTCATGCGCACGACCAAAGGCACGTTGAGATTGGTCGCCTTGCACGCGGTAATCACGCCGGTGGCGATGGTGTCGCACTTCATGATGCCGCCGAAAATGTTGACCAGAATTGCTTTGACTTTGGGGTTCTTCAACATGATCTTGAACGCCTCGGTCACTTTTTCCGGGGTTGCGCCACCGCCCACATCCAGAAAGTTGGCGGGCTCTGCGCCAAACAGCTTGATGGTGTCCATGGTGGCCATTGCCAGACCCGCGCCATTGACCAGACAGCCGATGTTGCCGTCAAGGCTGATGTAGGCCAGGTCAAACTTAGAAGCTTCCACTTCAGCCGGATCTTCTTCATCAAGATCGCGGTAGGCCACGATTTCAGGATGGCGAAACAGCGCGTTGGAGTCGAAATTGAACTTGGCGTCCAGCGCAATCACATTGCCCTTGCCATCGCGATTGAGCGGGTTGATTTCCACCAGGGACGCGTCGGTGTCCATGTAGCACTTGTAAAGCTTCTGGAAGATATCGACGGCTTGCGCAGTTGAACCAGCGGGCATACCAATGGCGTTTGCAATTTTGGTGGCTTGCGCGTCACCCAGGCCGGTCAGCGGGTCAATGAATTCGGTGACAATTTTTTCAGGCGTGGAATGCGCGACTTCTTCGATGTCCATACCCCCTTCGCTGGAAGCAATGAAAGCCACTTTCTGGGTAGCGCGGTCGGTTACCACAGAGACGTAGTACTCTTTCTGGATGTCGGCTCCGTCTTCAATGTACAAGCGCCGTACTTTTTGCCCTTCAGGGCCGGTCTGGTGGGTAATCAACTGCATGCCCAGAATTTCGCCGGCGATGCGCTTGACGTCTTCGATCGTTTTGGCCACCTTGACACCGCCGCCCTTGCCGCGTCCACCCGCGTGGATCTGCGCTTTGACCACCCATACCGGGCCTCCGAGCTTTTGTGCAGCTTCGACAGCTTCCTGCACGGTGAAAGCGGGGATGCCGCGAGGCACCGGCACGCCGAACTGGCGCAGAATCTCTTTGCCTTGGTATTCGTGAATCTTCATAACATCTCTCTAGGGGCTGAACAACGTTCGCCATGCGAGTGGGCAGAAGCTCAAGGGCATGGCACCGGGCACATCAGGGCGGGACTGTATCATGCTGCAGTGCGGGAAACTTTAGCCAGACTTACAAGGCTGATCGCTGCAAAACGGGCCTTTTATGAAGAAAATCTTTATCGATGGTGAGGCTGGAACCACCGGCCTGCAAATCCGGGAACGCTTGCAGGCGATGCCGGCAATTACGCTCTTGAGTATCGATCCTGCGTTGCGCAAAGACCCGCTGGCAAAACGCGCGTTGATGGCCGAGGCCGATCTGGTGGTGCTGTGTCTGCATGACGATGCGGCGATCGAATCGGTGGCCATGATCGACGATATCGCGCGAGAAACCGGGTCTCCAGGACCGCTGATCATTGACGCTTCAACGGCGCACCGCACTGCGGCGGGCTGGGTTTACGGTTTTCCCGAGCTCGCTGCCGGCCAGCGCGATGCGGTTGCACGAGCACGCCGCGTTGCCAATCCGGGTTGCTACGCAACCGGCGCGATTGCGCTGATTCGCCCTTTGGTGGATGCCGGCTTGCTGCCAGCCGATTTCCCGGTGTGCCTGCCCTCGGTGAGCGGCTATTCCGGCGGCGGCCGCTCCATGATGGAAGCCTACGAAAGCGGAAAAGCACCTCCCTATGAGCTCTATGCACTGGGACTCAAACACAAGCATGTTCCTGAAATCATGCGCTACACCGGGCTGACGCGCAGGCCTTTGTTCGTGCCCTCGGTGGGCAATTTTGTGCAGGGCATGCTGGTGCAGTTGCCGCTGCATCTGGACACTCTGCCCGGCAAACCTAAAGCGCAGGATCTGCATGAGGCCCTGGCCAATCACTACCGCAGCAGTTCCTGGGTCACGGTGGAGCCCGCCACCGAGAACCTCAAGCTAGACGCAGTAGCGCTGGCCGACACCAACAAAATGGAATTGCGGGTATTTGGCAACGATGCTGCAGACGGATTTGCCCATGCGGTATTGGTTGCGCGGCTGGACAACCTGGGCAAGGGCGCCAGCGGCGCTGCCGTGCAAAACATGGAATTGATGCTGGGTCTGTAGCCGAGAATTAATCGCAGTCGTCGGCGCCGGCGACAACCCGGTGGATTGTTTCCCCGCCAAAGCCGCGACCCGCCAAAAAACGCATCTGCTTGCCCCGCTCGGCAGCATCTTGCGGTGGTGCCCCAAATTTTTTGC
>CAIOLZ010000014.1 GCA_903859265.1 uncultured beta proteobacterium | reverse complement strand
CTTGCGTCAGGGGCCGCACCATGTGGCGCGAGAGTTCCAGCCACTGCTGCGGGGTATGCGGGCCAAAGCCAGTAGAAATCGTCCACATGGCGTCGGCTGCGTGCTCCAGCGAATCAAATTGCATCTGGCGTCCCACATAGGTGCCGATACGCACCAGCGATTGCCATTCAATGGTGGGGCCAACGTCGTTCAATACGAGGCGGCGGATAGGTGCCCCGACTGTCGCCGCATGGGCACAAGCCGCAATGCCTATCAATCCGCCCATGCTGGTACCCACCCAGTCCAGCGTTTTCGGTTGAAGGTGCGCCAGCAACGCCAGCATGTCGGTCGCATACGTCGGCAATTGGTAGGCCAGCGGGTCTGCCAGCCAATCGCTTTTGCCGCGTCCCGCCACGTCCGCGCACACCACGCGAATGTTTCCATTGGTGCGCTCCAGCAGTGCTTGGGCCAGCGCGTCAAAATCGCGCCCTTGGCGGGTCAGTCCATGCACACACACCACCGTGTGCTCTGCCGTATCGCTGCCCCACTGCCAATAAGCGATGCGCCGGGTGCCGGTGCCGATGTCACTCAGTGCATTTTGGGGGCGTACAAGATAGTTCAGCGTTGGGTCAGGCATGGCACGGTCGGGTATTGAATAATGTGCCATCCTAATTCAATCCACCCTTCCATTTTTTGAGAAAGTCCACACCATGCTCAAAGGTAAAACAGCCGTCGTCACAGGATCCACCAGCGGCATAGGCCTGGGCATTGCCAAGTCCCTGGCGGCGCAAGGCGCCAACATCGTTCTGAACGGATTTGGCGATGCCGAAGGCCCCAAAGCCGAGGTCGCAGCGCTGGGAGTGCAGGTGGCCTACCACGGGGCTGACATGAGCAAGCCCAGCGAGATCGAAGCAATGATCGCCTATGCCGAAAAGACTTTTGGCTCGGTGGATATTTTGGTCAACAACGCAGGTATCCAGTACGTCGCCCGCATCGAGAATTTTCCGGTCGAGCGCTGGGACGCTGTTATCGCCATCAACCTCTCCAGCGCATTCCATGCCACCCGCGTGGCCTTGCCAGGGATGCTGGCGAGAAACTGGGGCCGCATCATCAATGTGGCATCGGTACACGGGCTGGTGGGTTCGGCGGAAAAATCTGCGTATGTCGCAGCCAAACACGGCATCGTTGGACTGACCAAAGTTACCGCGCTTGAAAACGCGACCTCCGGTGTCACCTGCAACGCGATATGCCCCGGCTGGGTGCTGACGCCGCTGGTGCAAAAACAGGTCGATGCCAAGGCACAGGCTTTAGGTATCTCCGACGAAGAGGCCAAGAAGCACTTGCTCGGTGAAAAAGAGCCGTCGATGCAATTCACATCGCCGGAAGAACTCGGTGCACTGGCAGTCTTCTTTTGCTCGCCCGCCGGCAACAATATCCGCGGTGTGGCGTGGAACATGGACGGCGGGTGGACCGCCCAATAAGGGTTGCGCTTATTTCAGCAGCACGGAACCGGTAACGCTCACGGCAACGTCCGATTTACCGGCTTCAACCGGCATCGCAACAGCGTCGGCTGCCATGGGCGCGGCACTCATGGCCATCATGCGTGGGCGCGCAGTGCCAGCGCCGAAGTCATCGCCTGACACCGTTACTTCGCGGATTGCATAGCCGGCAAAGCCAAATGCCTTTGCGATCTCGGATGCCCGGGCTTTGAAGCGTTCAATGGCCACGCTCTGCACTTCATTTTGCGCTTTGAGGCGCGATTCGCGGCTCAGTCCGAAATAGGTGTTGCTGATGGTCATGCTGGTGGCCTGCGCCGCGGCGCTTGCGATGCGCGCAAAATCGCGCCCCTCCAGCACCAGCTCCACCGAGCCTGTCCAACCCGAAATTTTGCCATCGCGACCATAGCGCGGGCGCAGATTGATGGCGCCGGTTCGCACGTCCATGGCGCCGCTAAGCGCCGACTTTCTGGCCCCCGGGAGCGCTGCTTCCAGTGCCACACGCAATTGTTCTTGCACGGCACCTGGCTCGGCGCCTTCCTTGAGAGCAGTGAGGGTCATGGTGAGCAAATCCTGTTGCACTTCAACACTGGCCGATGCCGACAAGTTCACCAGATCATGGACATCACAGGCGGCGTTTGCCTGCGCTGAAACAGGTGCGAAGCCCGATGCCAGAAACCCGATCGCGATGCCGGTTGCCATCTTGAAAATATTTGATCTCATGTTGCCATTCCCGTGCGTTGCGTATCCCCAGCCGCATGCCGCTGCCGGGCCTTGCAGTTATTGCTGCAGCCGACTTGCCCCCAATGCGTCCTGCTTTCGAAGTTGTTCTCGCAAGGCATTGCGATCTCGCGCCGAAGCCGGCCTGTCGCGGCGCTGGGGTCCCCCATCGGTCTGAGCCCTCAGGGCGGCGCGAAGTTCTTCCCGACGTTTCTGGCGACTATCGGCTTCAAGCCGGCCTTCCTTGGGTACCAGAACGGTATTTTGCGATCCGTCGGACCAGGCGCGCGCCGAAGTGGCCAAAAAAAGCGTTACAACAATGATCGATGAGACACGTGCGGGCATCGGATTGGAGTCCGTATTTAAGCAAGAACCATTGTCAGCAATGCCGGGGCCGCGGATCGCCGATGGTCACAGCAAATTTGTAACAGTGTGTCAATTCGCTTCATGATGGGCTGCTTTGGCGCAACCATGCCGCGCAAAATCGCGCCTGTTACAAATGAGGCAAGTCTATGCAACCATTACAACGCCCTTACAAAATACTTGTCGTCGATGACGACTCCCGCATTCGCGACTTGCTCAAGCGTTACCTCACGCAAGAGGGATTTGACGTTTTTCTGGCAGAAGATGGCAAATCCCTCAACCGCGTCATGCAGCGGGAAACCGCGGACCTGATCGTTCTGGATCTGATGATGCCCGGAGAAGACGGCCTTGCGATCTGCCGTCGCCTGCGTGCTGCCAATGACCAGACGCCGGTCATCATGCTCACCGCCAAGGGTGAGGACATTGACCGTATCGTCGGACTTGAAGTGGGCGCGGATGACTATCTTGGCAAACCATTCAACCCGCGCGAGTTGCTCGCACGCATTCACGCCGTGCTGCGCCGCCGCCCGGTGATGGAAGTGCCAGGAGCACCATCAACCGAAAACGAGGTCGCCCGGTTTGGCCCCTTTGTTTTCGACATGGGCGCTCGTACGCTGCATAAAAACGGCGAAGAAATGACTCTGACGACCGGTGAATTTGCCATGCTCAAGGCCCTGGTGCGGCACCCCAAAACCACTCTCTCGCGCGAAAAGCTGGCGCAACTTTCGCGGGGACGTGAATTTGAGCCGTTTGACAGGAGCCTTGACGTTCAGGTGTCACGCCTGCGAAAGCTGATCGAAAATGATCCGTCCAACCCGCGCATGATTCAAACCGTCTGGGGTATTGGCTACGTTTTTGTGCCCGAAGAGGCCGCCTGACGGTTTTTCCACGGACTTGTCCTTTGACCGAAACCGTTATCTCTGACTTTGACAGCCTGCAATCTCCCAAGGAGGATGCAGAGCCCGCCAACGATGCCAAAAAGGTCGCCGGACTCACGCTGTTTTGGCGTACTTTTTTCCTGATTGCCGTTCTGCTGATCGGCAGCATATTGGCGTGGCTGCAAACACTGCGATCGCTGGAGCCGGCGCCACGGGCCATGCAAACGGCACAACATCTCGCCTCCATGCTCAATTTGAGCCGCGCGGCGGTGATCAACGCAGACGCCATTGGGCGCATTTCGCTGCTCAAGACCATGGCTGACGATGAAGGCTTGCGCATCATCCCCAAAGAGCCCAGCGACCGTATCGCACCGATTGAAGATGACGCTGCGACGCACGACATGGCACTTGAACTGCGCAAACGGCTCGGCCCTGCAACGGTGGTCGCCAACCGCGTGAATGATCGGCCGGGACTCTGGATCGGCTTTGAGATTGACGGTGACGAATACTGGATGCTGGCCGATCTGGAGCGCTACAACGTGGTGGCCGGCAAAACCTGGATGGTGTGGCTCGGTGTGGCGGCGCTGCTTTCGCTGGTGGGTGCGGCGCTGATCGCCGGGCTGATCAATCGGCCCCTGAAAGACCTTTCCTTTGCGGCCAGTCGCGTTCGCGATGGTGATTTCAACGCGAGCCGCCTGGATGAAACCGTCAACACCAGTGAAATTCGCGAAGTCAACATCGGCTTCAATCGCATGGCACAAAAACTGGCCAAACTCGACCAGGACCGCGCCGTGATGCTGGCCGGTATCTCGCATGATTTGCGCACGCCACTGGCACGTCTTCGACTGGAAACCGAAATGAGTGTGGCCGACCCGGATGCACGGGAGCACATGGCCGCGGATATCGCCCAGCTCGACGCCATCATCGGTAAATTTCTCGACTACGCGCGACCCGACAAAGTGAAGCTTTCGCCAGTCAAGCTTCAGGACATTGTCGATGCGTGCGCCTACGCCTTCAGGGACCAATCCGATGTGCGCATTCAAGTGCAAATCGAAAATGGCCTCACGGTGCTGGGCGACGAAGTGGAACTGGGCAGGATTTTCACCAACCTGCTGGAGAACGCGCGCAAATATGGCAAATCGGCGGACACCGGTGTTGCCCGGATCGATGTCACTGCCGCCAGCCGGGAAAACACGGTTTTGATCAGGGTCAGGGACCACGGCCTGGGTGTCGCGCCGGCGCAGATCGCCAATCTGACCAAGCCGTTTTACCGCGGCGAGGCGGCGCGCACCGCTGCCAATGGTGCCGGCCTGGGCTTGTCCATTGTTGAAAAAACCATACAACGCATGGGAGGCAGCTTCCAGTTGAGCAACTCCCGCAGCGGCGGCCTTTGCGCCAACATCAAGCTAAAAAGGACCCCCAAAGCGGCTCCGGAGTCCGCAGGGGATCGCACTTGATAAGGGACGTGTTTAGAGCGCTTGTGGCGGCTTGAAGATCAGCGCCACCGCCCTGGCTTCTATGGCCTTGCCCTCGCCCACCGGGCCCATTTTTTCCGCCGTCTTGGCTTTTACGTTGACCTGATCGACACCGATGCGCAACACCTCGGCAATGCGATCGCGCATCAGCGGCTTGAAGGCCATCAGTTTGGGTGCTTGCGCAATGATGGTGCAGTCCACGTTGCCAATTTCAAAACCGTGGGCCCGCACACGTCGCGCAGCTTCTGCCAGAAGCATTGCTGAATCAGCGCCTTTGAAATGCAGGTCAGTGTCCGGAAAATGGGTGCCGATGTCGCCCATTGCCGCGGCCCCGAGCAGCGCGTCGGTAAGGGCGTGCAGCAAGGCGTCCGCGTCGGAGTGTCCCAACAGTCCTTTGGAATACGGCACAGCAACGCCACCCAGGATGAGAGGCCTGCCCTCTACCAGCACATGAATGTCCCAGCCCTCACCAATACGAAACATAGTCAGACCCAACAGCGCGCAGGCTAAGCGGCGCGGCGTCTTTGTTGCCAGGCCAGCAGTTCGCCCACAATTCCCTTGCGAAATGCGATCACGCAGAACACGAAGATCGCGCCGATGATCACGGTAACCCAAGAGCCTACCCGATCCGCCAGAAAGTTCTGCAAACCCACAATGGTGAACGCTCCCACCACCGGCCCGGCAAAAGTACCCATGCCACCGAGCAGCGTCATCAGCACCACCTCACCCGACAGCGACCAGTGCACATCAGACAGCGTGGCGAACCCCAGCACCAGCGTTTTTAGCGAACCGGCAAAGCCCGCCAGCGTGGTCGAAAGCACGAATGCCAAGAGCTTGTAACGGTCCACGTCGTAGCCCAGCGAGATGGCGCGCGGCTCGTTCTCGCGGATGGCTTTGAGCACCTGACCATAAGGGGAGTGCACGATGCGCATGATTCCCAGAAATACGCCGACAAACAAAGCCAGCACCAGAAAATACATGCCCAGATCATTGCTCAGGGGAATGAAGCCCAGCAAGGTACCGCGCGGAACGCCTTGCAGGCCGTCCTCTCCACCAGTGAATGGCACCTGCAGGCAGATGAAATAAATCATCTGCGCCATGGCCAAAGTCACCATCGCGAAATAAATGCCCTGGCGACGACTCGCCACCAACCCGACCAGCAAGCCACGCACGCCTGCTGCCAATGTGCCCGCCAGAACGCCCAGGTCGGGCGGCCAGCCTGCACT
>CAIOLZ010000013.1 GCA_903859265.1 uncultured beta proteobacterium | reverse complement strand
GCTACACCCGCGCAGATCGCACTGGCCTGGCTGCTGGCCCAAAAGCCATGGATTGTCCCGATTCCTGGAACTACCAAATTGCATCGGTTGCAAGAAAATTTGGGGGCTGTAAATGTTGAACTCACGGCCACAGACCTACGCGAAATGGATGACCAGATTTCAAAGATTACGCTCAAAGGAGCTCGACTTCCTGAAGTCGTTTTGAAAATGACCGGGCTTTGAATCCGGAAATCGCCAGTAAACCTTTGCGTTGCGGAAAGTGCCTTCAAAGTGCGAATTCTGCTTTGCCCAGCCTATTTCTTGCCGACATCCAGGAACGGGATAGGGGCACTGGCATAAATATTTTGTGGAAGTTTCCCATCCCAGCGCTTTGCCTGCTCCATTTGGACTTCCACGCGTTTTAGGTCCAGCAGTCCACTGGTTTCTCGCAGCGCTGCCGCTTGGAGACGAATAGATTCAGCTTGGGCCTGGGCTGTCGCCACGGTAGCCTTTGCCTCAGCTTCCGCTACGGCGACTTTTTGCTTTTGTTCAGCTTCTACCGTTTTGAGCTTGTTTTCAGCAGCTTGGCGCAGTTGCTCTTGCGTAACTTTCTCATTCACCGCAGCCATATAGCTGGGGCTGAATGAAAAATTCTTCATGTCGATATTGATGACCTGCGCTCCATAATTCAACAGCTTTGCGGCTACTGCATCGCGTATGGCGGTTGAGACTTCATTGCGCTTGGCTATCAAGTCGGTTGCGACATACCGCGCAGTGACTGCCTTGAGGGCTTCCATTGTGGCCGTCTGAACGTAGTTTGATAGATCGCCGGTGTGCGTGTACTTCTCATAGACTTCGGCAACTTTTTCTGGACTAATGGAGTAGCGCACAGTCATGCTGACCTTGACCGGTTGAGTGTCGCTGGTGAAGCCTTCAGCGTTTTCCATGTCAGCTTGCTCGGCGCGGATACTAAAGTTTTGCAGCTTTTGCCAAGGCGGCAGCACTGCAAGACCCTCTCCCTCAATGCCGATAATTTTGCCAAACTGGGTTACCACTCCACGACTGCCCGTTGGAACGCTGGCAAACGGCCAGGTGATGAGCACGATTGTGATTGCCGCTAGTATGAGCAAAGTTTTTTTGTTGGCGTATTGCAGTAATTCCATTGCAGCTCCATTGAATAACAAGGGAAATTATGTATGGCCGAATGGAGAATGTCCCATGTGGCTTTACACATTCTCTTCACGCAAAACTACGCAATGAAATTTCGCCTTTTTGTGTTACCAAAAATTCTGTAGGCCAGCCAGGTTAGGGAAAGTTTCTTTACACAAACCATCAGCCGATTGTCATCACGCTTGAACAAGCAGATTCAGCGCCCGACGGTCAACAACTTGAATGTTCCCGCTTTCAACTTTGGGCGTTCCCTGTCTGTACCCGGCGTCTCTACATCCGCCGCGACCAAATACAGCCTGTGTTGTAGCGGGTCGAGAACCGTTGTACGTGCGGTGGTTTGTGTTTTTAGGGTTTGTTCGACCTGATAGGTTTCAGCGTTTAGCACGGTAAGCGTCCCGTCGCCACTGGATGCGTAGGCTTGATTGAACGTTGCGTCAAAGGCCGTGGCATCGCACCCCTTTCCGACAGGTATGGAAGCCAGAATGACACCAGTAAGCCCCTCCACTACGGCCATTTTTTCATTGCGGCATCCAATAAAAAGTCTATTGGATGGGGCATCAATGGACAAGCCCGTTGGTGATTCGCAAGCCAGCGAAATGTCGTGCTCGTTGATAACCCGGAGCCTTACTGTGTCCACAACGGCTAAAAGATTTTTGTCTTCCACGTTCACGTACAGCAAACCTTTGCCATCAACGGCCTGAAACTCCAACTTGCCCCCGACCTGAATCGTATTGATGACCTGGCTGCTCAGGGCATCAATGACCGTCAATGTGCCGGAGTCTCCGTTAGCGGCAAAGACGCGTTTTGTCAGTGCGTCATAGACAATCGCGTCCGGTTTCTTTTGAGTCGGCAAAGTACCCAAAACTTTCAAACTGGAAAGCTCAAAGACCGTGACCGTGCTGTTGAGCCCATTGCTGGCGTATCCGCGGTTGAGCTCCGGCGCCAGCGCGACGCCATGCACACCGGGAGTATTGGGTACAACTCCGACCACTTTGTTCGTTTGGGTATCGAACACGTCAACCCGGTCACCGTGTGCAATGAAAAGCCGGTGATTGCCAGCATCAATGCTGAGATAGTCCCACTTGGTATCCCCATCCAGAGTTTGCCTGGCGATCACCCGCAGATCTGCAGCATGGGCCCCGGCCAGCGCGCTAGCCGCCCAAAGCAGGCTCCAGATGAATTTTGAAAACTTTTGCAGTGTCATTGAAAGGGGCCAAGGCAGGCTCATGTCACTGAGGCGACCACTTTTGCAATGCTTCACAAGCCGCTGAAGCCGCAACGAAATCGAGCGCCAACATGGCACTGTTCAATTCACCCAAAGAATCGCCCAGTTTGGAACCATATGCGGTGACGATTCCGGCATGGACCGATACGGCGTGCATGTCACTGCGGGCGAGTTGATTCCTCAGCAACGCAAGGTCCTGCTGAAACTGCGCCATGTCCATCGGTTCGATTTCAATGGCCACTGCATCTGCCGGGCCGCGGTCTAGGCTTTGCAATACGTCTGCGACGGTGCGCCTTGTCGCGTCAACAGCGGTCCGGAAGTCATTCATCAGCTTCGCGGTGTCAAGCACTGCTTCGGCATTTTTGAGCGACGCTTCCGCCCTGCTCACTACAGCGCAAAGGTGGGTTGCGCCAACGGTGGCCGAAAGACCTTTGAGCGTATGCAGAAAGCGGGCCGCACCGGACGTGTCGCCAGCGCTGAAAAGCTGGTTTAACTCCCGGGGTGCGACCACGATGCTGTCAAGAAACTGCCCTAGCACATTGGCGTACAAATCAACATGGCCGCCAAGCCGATCCAGGGCTGCGTTCTTGTCAAAAGCGTCCTGCGCCGGAAGTGTGTCCGCCGACGATACCTGCTCCTTTTGTGGCAGCGTTCGGGTGCCAGACCGCTTGGTGTAATGCAGCAACACCTCCACCAGATGCTGCACGTCAAATGGCTTGCCCACATGGTCGTTCATTCCAACGGCCAGGCACGCAGCGCGATCGGACGCCATCGCATTGGCAGTCATGGCAATGATGGGAAGCGCATCCTGTCCCAGCTCATTGCGAATCGCCTGGGTAGCGGCATAGCCGTCCATCACCGGCATCTGCAAGTCCATCAACACGGCGTCGAATTGCGGTTGCGCATTGGCAATTGCAGTAACGCCAAGCGCGCCATTTTCCGCAATCTGCACATAGGCCCCTTCGGCACTGAGCAATTCCCTGGCCACCTGTTGGTTGACCACATTGTCTTCCACCACCAGCAAACGCAACCCTTTGAGCCGCCCGATCTTGCCGGTATCTTTGCGCTGCACCACCCGCAAACCGTTACGCCCCGCGCGGGCGTCTGTTACCGCGTCTCGCAACATCGAAGCGGTAACCGGTTTCGCCAAAAAGCCGTTGAGCATGGCCTGCTCTTTTGCGGAACGGCTTGACAGCATTTCCCGCCCGTGGGCAGACACCATGATCGTGATCGGGATGGCTGCGTCAGGGCCCAAAGCCTGCAATGCGGAGATCGTGTCCCACCCATTCATGCCCGGCATTTGCCAGTCCATGAACACGGCATCGTAGGATGGCTGGAGTGCCGCACGTCGCGCCTGGACAAGCGCCACTGCCTCTTCGCCGCGGCCAGCGGTATCCGCATGCCAGCCACATGCACGGGCCATGTTGGCGAGCAGATCGCGCGCAACGGCATTGTCATCAACGATCAGCACCTGCATCGCAGAATTAGCCGCCAGTGGCACATCGCTGGCGGCGGCAGTTGGCTTGGCAAGTGGCAAGGTGATGTCGAAAGAAAATACGCTGCCCCGTCCGGGCTCGCTTTCAAGTCTGAGTTCACCCCCCATTAGCGCTACCAGCCGTTTGCAAATGGACAGGCCCAAGCCAGTGCCTCCAAAGCGGCGCGTCGTGGAAGCCTCCGCCTGTGAAAATCCCTCAAAAATATGCAGTTGATGCTCCGCAGCAATCCCTATTCCGGTATCTCGAACGGCGATGCGCAAGGTCGCATGTTCCGGCGTTTGGCCCAGCAGCCGGACTTGCACAACCACGTTGCCCTGCGCCGTAAACTTGATCGCATTCCCACCCAAATTGATCAATACCTGCTGCAAGCGCATCGGGTCTCCGATGAGTTCATCGGGTGTGTTCGGGTCGATGTCGTACAGCACCTCTACCGGTTTCGAGCCGATATTGGCAGACAGGATGACGGACAGATCCCTTAGCAGTTGGTCGAGTTGGAATGGCTGCAGGTCCAATTCCATCTTGCCGGCTTCGATCTTGGAGAAATCCAGTATGTCGTTGAGCAAGCCCAGCAGCGATTTCGCCGCGGCTTCGGTTTTTGCGGCGTAGTCCAATTGCCGTGGCGAGAGCTCCGTGCTGTGGAGCAAGCGCAGCATGCCCAAAATAGCGTTCATGGGCGTACGGATTTCGTGGCTCATGTTGGCAAGGAATTCCGATTTGGCCTCGTTGGCGGCCACGGCTTCGCGCTGTGCCTGCATCAGCGCCGTAATTTCCATCCGGAAGCCCACAATCTGGCCCTGAGGAGTCTTTCTCTCCACGATCCGAAGCCAGCGTCCGTCGCTGAGCTGTTCAATGATTTCGCTGTCGCCCGCGCGATGGATGGTTAGCTGGTTCGCCACCCACGATTCAAACTCCTGCGAGGACTCTTTGAATCGCCTGCGCTGTCCAACATGGCGCAGAATACTTTCGTAACTGGCTCCGGGCACCACGACATCGTAGGATTCAGGGTACAGGTTGCGGTACTTCTCATTGCAAAAAAGAAGTCGGTCCTGCGCGTCAAACACCACGAACGCTTCGTCAATTGCGTCGATGGCAACCGTCAGCATCGTCTCGGTCGCACGACGCTCCTCCTCCGAGTTGAACAGTTCCAGCGCCACCTCGCGCTGTTCCTCCAGAGCCTTGAGGTAGTCGTTATAACCCTGCACCAGCAATCCGATTTCATCGGTGCCGGACGGGGCCGGTAACTGGCTGTGCTGTTCGTCCGGGTTGGTGGCCAGCAGCCGGAATCCGTCCGAAACCGCGCGGATCGGAAGTACCACGGTCCGCACGAAATTCCAGGTAAGTCCCAGAATGACGAGCAACCCCAGAACAATCAATAAAAACGTCGCTACCCCCAGATCACCGACCTTCTGGGTAAGCAATTTGCGCGGGGTAATAAAAACATGGGCACGACGCTGCTCATCGAGCGCGGTGACGTTCATCAGCACTTCCTCGCCGTCGAGCAGGAACTGCTGCGCCGGATTGCCGGAACGAACCAGGTCCAGCAGGGCCGGGGTTAATGGCTGGCCGAACTGTTGCGCATCTGAATGCAGTGCGACATTGCCATTGCGGTCAACGAGAAACAACTGGGTACCTGCAGCCAGAGGGACGCCCTGGAGGTAGGTTCGCATGATCTCGCCATTGAGATTGATCACCAGCAAGCCCACCGTGTCCGACTTTCCGGTCAGCGCCGAGTAGTTCTTGATGGCGCGCACGACGCTGATCACTTTTTTTTGTTGGGAGCCCACATTCAGGTTGTTGTCAATGCCCCGCCAGAGTGTCGGCGTTTTGGACGCGAGCGCTTCCTGAAGCAACGTCGTCGTTTGTGCCAGACCGACCTCGCTGACGCTGAGCGTTTCGCCAACATGGAAATGCACGCCACCCACGGAAAAAACGTCGATCGAGACCAGGCCCTTTATCCGCACGAAGCCATTGAGCAAGCGCCCCATGTTGGCGCGCATCTCGATACTGTCAAAAACGTTGATCTTTCCTTCATCCGCGTTGCGCAGTGCCAGGGCGATAGCCTCATTGCCCGCGATATTGGCGGCCATGTCGTTCACCTGGTCGTCATACAGTTTGAAGTAAGAGGCAAAGCCGCCCAACAACCTCGCATTTTCGGACTCCGCCTGCTGCACCACGATACGCTTGGAAATTTCAAACGCGCTGACACCCAGCAGGATCAGGGGCACAAGACTGGCTACCAGCAGGTAGCCAATCATCTTGGCGGTTATATTAAGTTTCCACTGCACTGGCAGATCCCCGGCAAGCCTTTGGCCAAAGGACTATTTGAGCATCGCGGCGTTCACCAGACGGGTGTCGATGATGGTGATTTCAGGCACCTGACCACCCTCGATGAGTTTGACCGCCAGTGCAACGCCCTGGTAGCCCTGCTGTGCGGCTTGCTGGTCCACGGTGGCGGCAAGGTGGCCGGCTTTTATCTCGCTGATGGCCTCTTCCAGCGCGTCGTAGCCCGCCACCTTCACATCTTTTTTGCCTTTCTCCTGCAGGTACTTCAGAGCACCAATAGCCATCACGTCATTGGAGGCAAAAACAATCTTGACATTGGGATGCCTCGCGAAAATCGCCTTGGTAACGCTGTAGGCTTCGTCCACATTCCAGTTGGCGGTTTCTGACGCAACCACCTTGACCTGTTTGTTCTCCAACATGGCGCGACGGGCACCCTCCATTCTCTGGCGGGCGTTATCGGCACTGCGAATGCCCTCCAGAATTGCAGCTTCCGTTGGCGTGCTCACGCCTTCCACCAAAAATTTACCGGCCTTGTAAGCGCCGGCATCGTTGTCAACACTGACGAAAGGTATGGGTTGCAAACCTGCCTGCTTTACCGCTTCCGGGTCAAGTCGATTGTCGATGTTCACGATTTTGATGCCAGCGTCTGCCGCTTTTTTGATGGTCGGCACCAGCCTTTGAGAATCACCCGGGGCAATGACAATGGCGTCCACTTTGGCAGCGATCAGGTCTTCAACCAGCTGGATTTGTTGCTCGATGGAGGTTTCCTGTTCAGCGGTCTTGACCGTCAGACCAATTCCCAGCGCAGTTTCTGCCTGGCGCGCGCCCTTTTCCATTTCTACAAAGAAAGGGTTGGCAAGGGTTTTCATGACCAGACCGATTTGCTTTTTGACCGGCGCCGGGCTGGCTGCGGCTGGAGCGGACGTTGCGGTAGTTACACTGGGCCCGCTGGATTGGCTACAAGCAACCATACCAAGGCCAATAACAAGGCCGGAAAAAACATGATGGAATTTCATAGTAATGCCCTTGCGACGCATCTAAAAACACTAAAAGTGATCATAGCTTGCAGACCAGTGGTTTAGCCGCTTCCCGCTGTCCAGTTAACACTTCCCTCCTGGATTGCATACAAGAACTTTAGCGACCCATCGTTACGGAACAGGATTTTGGGAATCCTGGGCTCGGGGATCAGGCTCAGGTCCGCATGCTCATAAGTCTCCAGCAACTGGCGCACCAGTGTTTCGCCGAGAACCTGATCGACATTGCATTTGCACTGGGCCAAACGCGCGCTTTTGGTGTCATGAATCGCCTGCACTCTTTGCCTGGCGTCCGCAATCGCCTTGGCGATTACAGTGCGCTGGGCCACATCGCTTTCCAGTGCTTTAGCCGCATCACCCAGCTGCTGCCCCATCTCCAGATAATCTTCGGATTGTTCATCTGTGAGCTTGACCATGCCCGTGCGCACTTTGGCCCGCAGGGTCAGGTACTGTGTCAATGTGGGGTCAGCACGCAGCCGGTTGATGTTCGACAAGAGCGCAGCAGACTGCGATTGAAGCTCGGCGAGTTCCGCATTAAGCGGGCCCAGCATCGCGTCAAGCTCCGACAATTCAGGAACGACCATGGTGATCACGTTGGGCTCATGCCTGTACGGCGTGGCTTGCCTGATCTGGATATCACGCCCCGCAATCAGGCAGCCCGCGGCCTTGCCGATGCGCAGTGTGTGGGCAAATATCTGGCATTTTACGGCCTCATGGATGGTTACTTCGCGCCCGATGACGAGGCAACTCTCGGCATAAGCAAGCTCGATCACACCACCCGGCGCCTGCAGCGACGCGTTGAAGCAACGCTTGTGTCCTTTGATAATCCCCGAAGGATTGATCACGCTGCCCCAGCCGCATGCGCTTTCCAGTGACACTGTTCCCCCTGCCGAATGCACCGTACCAAACATCGGCGCATGAAAAGTCATGTCTTTCCCGTGGAGCACCCGCCCTTCGGCCACTTCCCGGTATTCGACGGTAGCAGCGGCGCGAGACTGGAGGTCAGATGTCGGAGGCAATGTAGTTCACCGTGATTCGTAGTTGCCACCGATGATGCCAAAAATTCAACCAGGAGCCACCAAGCCCATCGAGCCCGTTGCCCCCGACCGAGTACCCACTGGCGCCACGCTATAATCTCACGCTTATTCGGTGTGTGGCGCAGCCTGGTAGCGCACTTGCATGGGGTGCAAGGGGTCGAAGGTTCGAATCCTTTCACACCGACCAAAATTGACGAGGGTTAGCAGGTTTGCGCTTGCTAACCCTTTTGTCTTTTTGGGCAGCAATCACTCAGGTTGGTTTTCACAATCGGCGCCGGGAAGGTTCGACGACGAGCTAGCTGGCGTATTGCCAGATTTTCAGTTGCTGCAGGGCGCAACTGCCGGAGTGCGCCTCGTCCAATTGCTAATAAGGACGGTATCCATAATGCGCATGGTCCTGCCGGTCATGGTCCCCCCACCACAGCGGGCGAATTGCGCATCCGCTTACCGAACTGACCAACATGACTGCGGCACACACACCAACCAGACGACGGATTGAACGCAATTGATACTCCTTGGTGAAACCTATCCACATGCGTCAGTAACGGCGCCATCCGGGTCCAGCTGACATCGCGGATGTCAAGTAAGTAACGGTCCGTAAAGAGGCCGGGTCAGCACGACAGCAAATGGCACGCCCATTGACGCAATTGATGCAATCGTTGCAGCCCTGCGTTCAGGTGCCAACCCGTACTGTTTGTTTGGAAGATTCACCCTCGTGATGTGAAAAGAGAGAAGCAACTGTCCGGGCAGCCCCGCTTAAGTTAGAGTTTGACTCACTTCGCGACTTCCAGCTTGAGGATGGAATTCCCCACATAGGTCACGCGAACTGGCAAACCGTCGTGGATCGGTCCACCATGAGAGGCCGCATTGTTGAAACCGGCGGCGATGATGTAGTCAGAGTACTCGAAGCAGGTACCGGCAACACAAAACTTCTCCATCGCATGCCCCGCATAGGGCATCGGCCTGAAATTTGTCACGATCCCTTCGACCACCCGCGCACTTTTGTTGTCGATGGCCCGGGCAAGAGATGCGTACTGACCATAAGTAGAAACGAATGCACCGCCCGTCCATAGCAGTGCGAAACCCAGAAAATAGAAAGCGAACGCATTTGCAGCTTTGGGGTTCTTGCCCCACCATCCGGGCAGATTTTTACGATTGGCGATCAGAAGGACGCCCACAACGATGAAGATCAGCCCGAACGCCGGGAAATGCCAGCTCTTGTACCCGGCAGTCGCGATATCAAAAACAGTTCGGTATTCCATTCGACAAAGTCAAAGCTTGGTGCTGCGAACACAACAACAATTTTTACCGATGGTAAATCCGTCCGAGGGGCTCAGTAAATCTGTGTGTTTGGGGGCCAAGGCGCTGGAGTTTGCAATCCTCAATGCGTCGCGATCTGGCGAAGTCAGGCTGGCCACCTGGGACGAAATCGACCTGACGACGAACATGTGGGTAATTCCGGCCGAGCGCATGAAGGCAAAGAGAGAGCACCGCGTTCCCTTGTCAGATGCCGCCGTCAAGTTGCTGACCGCACTACCCCGAATGGCCGGCACTCAGTTTGTCTACCCAGCGCCGCGCGGTGGCGCACTTTCAGACATGACGCTGACGGCAGTCATCCGTCGCATGAATGAATCCGAGGGCAATATTTGGATTGACCCAGGCACCGGCCGGGAAGTCGTCCCCCATGGATTCCGGTCCACCTTCAAAGACTGGGCATCTGAGCGCACGGCTTACCCGGGCGAAATGTCTGAAATGGCGCTGGCCCATGCATTCGGCGACAAGGTGGAGGCAGCGTACCGGCGTGGCGACATGCTGGAGCGGCGCCGCAAAATGATGGACGACTGGGCAACGTTTTGCGCAACTGTCGCCCAGCCGAGTGCGGAAGTGATTCCAATTGGCACAAAGCGCGCTGCGGTTGGTGAATAAATATAACTACAAATAATCCTTGAATTGTCGATTAAACGTAACTACAATAAAAACCGATGAAGCTCACTTTCGACCCGAAAAAAGACGCGACCAATATTGCGAAACATGGCGTGTCACTTGCGATGTCGGAAAATTTGGAATGGGGCACGCTGGAGTGCAAGGCGGACACCCGGCGCGACTATGGTGAGCCAAGGCAGATCGGCTATGTGATTGCAGACGATCGCCTGTACTGTGTTGTGTTTGTTGACCGTCCCGCAGATGCGCCGACCGAGCGCCGTGTCATCAGTTTGAGAAAGGCTAACAGCCGAGAGGTGAAGCAATATGAATCCGACAATTAAAACCCGCTCCGGGCGCGTGCTGGCAATGCCCGCGCCAGAGGAAGATGCCGCGATCAATGCGGGCATTGCAGCCGACCCTGACACCTATGAGTTGGGTGCCGCCGAGTTCAAGCAGTTGCGGCGCGGCCGGCCAATCGGAAGTGGCAGCAAGGTGCAGGTAACGCTGCGCATTGACGTGGACGTGGTGGAGAAATTCAAGGCGTCAGGGGCTGGATGGCAAACGCGCATGAACGATGCGCTGAAAAGCTGGGCCAAGCGCCACGCATAGAAAACAGCGATGCACTGGCGCGTTTTATCCAGGGCATAGAGGCGGATCTGGAATGGGGAGCAAACCTTGGGAACGATCAACCGGACCGCAAAGCCCAGGTGGAAAGTACAAAAGCTCCCGAAACGCGATGGTGCACGGTCTACGCTCGAATCCGTGGCGTGACCTCAAGGCCACCATCCGCAAGATGACCGGCGCTGACATGGAGGCCGAGATCCACCGCATCATGCGGGTCAACGGGTTGGAGTGTCTTTTCGGGCACCGGCGCAATTTTCAAAAACACCCCATGCAAGAAATTGTCAAGCGCGGTTTGTGCTCTCAGTGCCCATCCCCGTAGGCGCGGAAATACTCGTTTGCGTGCAGCATGGACAGGTCCGTGTACAGGTTATAAATTTCGAACCAATCGGCACCACGCATTGGGCCACTCTCTTTTGATGTGCCAAGGAAAAAGTCGATCGCCTGCGGGTGCGACGGCTGATTCAAATAGGACCATAGCAGGGTCAAATTGAAGCACCTGAACTGCACCTCCAAGTTGTTCGATGGGTGCTCAGCGTGAAACGGAAAATTCTTGTCCCTTCGGCTGCAAACGATCATGAACCGCAATTGCCCCACCCTGGGTTCGTACTGGCCCAGCGAAATCAAGCGATCTTTGCAGTTTGCCGGCAGGTCATACCGCGGGCGCGAATGATCGCCGGAAACTCGAAATAGCACCGGCACAAACAAGTTTTCCACTTTGATGCCAGTTGTAGCCTGGGCCATCTTGGTTTGCCTATCTGCGAACTTCTCGGTTTGTGTGATGAAGTTCAATTGCGGATTGCTGGGCGTGTTGTGCACGCTGATGTGGGTATTGCATTCCTCAAACGCTGACTCGGGTTGAGTTTCGACCATTTCTTGCAATGACTTGCCGCTGTACCGTCTACCGCCTGATGTCGTGTGCACATTCAGGTCACCGCTCCGGGTCTCGTGGACCTTAAAAACGGTCTTTGGTGCTCTATTGACGTTGACAACGAACCTCGTGGCCAAGTCCCGCTCCCTGGTTGATTGCGCAAAAAAGCAACGCTCAAACGAAAAAAGCGACTGCACTGCAATCGCTTTTCCGTTGGGTGGGTTTTTGGGTGGGTTGTGGAAAAAACCCTCTTGAAACCCGCATAAACACTGACTATCTGGCGGAGCAGGCGGGATTCGAACCCGCGGTGGGTTTAACCCCACGCACGCTTTCCAGGCGTGTGACTTAAACCGCTCATCCACCGCTCCGAAGCCTCTGATTCTACCTTGAATTAATGCAGTACCGCGAGGCTGACAAACTTGCCACCGCGCAGGGTCTTGATCGTCACAGCGCCATTTCTGACGTCACCTTTTAGGTCAAAGGCAATGGTACCGGTGACGCCCTGGTAGCCAGAGGTTGCGGCAAGAACCGGCAAATAT
>CAIOLZ010000012.1 GCA_903859265.1 uncultured beta proteobacterium | reverse complement strand
GGTGATGAAAGCGTCGCCGCGCGTTTGCAGGCAGGCCTCGCCAAATTGCGGAATCAGGCGCTTCATTACCCGGTCTTTTTTGACCAGGTAGTTGCAAGCCTCTTGCCAGAATTCCGGGACCACCGGAGCCGGCAATGTGTGCTTGGTCACTGCCATGGCTATGCCGACTCCCATGTGGTGCCCGTGACCGAGTCTTTGAGTACAACGCCTTGCTTCAGAAGGTCCTGACGAATCTGATCGGCCAGCGCGAAATTCTTCGCCGCTTTGGCAGCCACGCGGTCTGCGATCCTGGCCAGAATGTCTGCCTCTGACAGTGCGGCTCCGGACTGCAAGAAATCCCGGGGATTTTGCTGCAGCAACCCAAGGCAAGCACCCAGCCTGCGCAACAACTGCGCGTGTTCGGCAGAACCGCTGCGGTTGATTTCTGCTGCCAGGTCAAACAGCACCGAGACCGCATCGGGCGTACCAAAATCCTCATCCATCGCGGCTTTGAAACGGGCTGCATAGGGATCTGCCCAGTCAATCGCCGCATCAGAATGGTCAAACGGGAAATCCAGTGACAAATACAAGCGCTTGAGCCCAGCGTGTGCGTCGTCCAGATGGGCGTCGCTGTAGTTGAGCGCGGTGCGGTAATGGGTGCGCAACAGGAAAAACCGCACGGTCTCGGGCTGGTACTTGGCCAGCACTTCGCGAATCGTGAAGAAATTGCCCAGACTCTTGGACATCTTCTCGTTATCCACCCGCACGAACCCGTTGTGTATCCAGTAACGGGCTAGCGGCACTCCGTTGGCACCTTCACTTTGGGCGATCTCGTTTTCATGGTGCGGAAACTGCAAGTCGGCCCCTCCGCCGTGGATATCGAAGGTCTCTCCCAGCGTTTCGCAACTCATGGCGGTGCATTCGATGTGCCAGCCGGGGCGGCCCTTGCCGTAGGCATAGCCCAGGGCGGCACTGTCCCATTTGGCGTCTTCGGGTTCGTTCGCCTTTGCAGCTTTCCAAAGCACAAAATCAAGTGCATCGGCTTTACCATCGGTCACCGCAACCCGCTCCCCGGCACGTAATTCGTCGAGCGATTTACCGGATAACTTGCCGTAGCCTTTGAACTTACGGACCGCAAAATTCACATCCCCTGAGCTGGACGAATAGGCCAGCCCGTTGGCCTCGAGTTTGGAAATGATGCGCAGCATTTGCGGAACATATTCCGTGGCACGCGGCTCAACCGTGGGACGCTCAATGCCAAGCGCGTCAATGTCCGCGTGCATGGCAACCACCATCGCATCGGTCAGGGCCCGTATCGTGATGCCCCGCTCCAGCGCGCGCTGGATGATCTTGTCGTCAATGTCGGTAATGTTGCGCACGTAAGTGACGCGGTACCCGCTTGCTTTGAGCCAGCGCTGGATAACGTCAAAGGCCATCATCATGCGCGCGTGTCCGATGTGGCAGAGGTCGTAAATCGTCATCCCGCACACATACATTCGCACATGTCCGTCTATCAACGGGGAGAAAGGTTCAATCGCTCGACCGAGCGTGTTGTAAATGCGCAAACTCATGAATTTATTGTTGCGTAAGATGGGCGCTATTGCGCGTCTTACACGGCGATTCCGGGCGGTAAATTGTTAATTTTGTGGAGGACGACTGGAGGCGCCAGCGCGCACCCCTCAGATACAATTCCCGGCAGTATAAGCCTCCATAAAAACAACAATTTCAGGTAAAAAGACTTAATAAAAGGTTCTATGAAGCACGCGCGTCACTTTGGGTTGTTGTTCACGGCTGGATTGTTTTTACTAGGTAGCGTTGTGTTTTCGTCGGCGTATGCCGATGACTATTCCGAAGTGTCCCAACTTGTGCGCGCGGGCAAGCTTCCTGAAGCGCTCGCCAAAGCTGATCAGTTTTTGTCCACCCAGCCCAAAGATGCCCAGATGCGTTTCCTCAAAGGCGTGATTCAGCGTGACAGTGGCAAAACGTCGGATGCGATCGCCACTTTTACCCGACTGACGGAGGACTATCCGGAATTGCCGGAACCTTACAACAACCTCGCAGTTTTGTATGCCGGGCAGGGTCAGTATGACCGCGCCCGCACGTCCCTGGAGATGGCCCTGCGAACCAATCAGAGTTATTCGACAGCCCACGAAAATTTGAGCGAGGTGTACTCCAAGCTGGCAAGCCAGGCCTACAGCAAAGCCCTGCAGCTCGACAGCACCACTGCCGCAGCATCGGCCCAGCCAAAACTGGCTCTGATTCGCGAATTGTCCACCCCCAGCGGTGGAAAAACACAACGACCGGGAGTGCCAATACTGTCGCCGGGGCCGCAAACTGCCAACACTGCGGCTGCGACTGCGATGGCATCCCTATCGCCCAACAAAGCTGCACCAAAGCCCGCCCAACCCCTGCCGCCATCGTTGCCAGCGCCCAAATCTGCCGGGACCGGCCCTTTTGCCGGCAAACAGGTGGCGCAAGTTGCCATGGCCCCCGCAGCGAATTCTGTAGCGGCTGCCCCTGCCACAGTGGCTTCCGCCAAAGCCACTGTGGCGGCAAACCCGCCAGCCGAGAAAGCGGTCCCGGCAACGCCGGCTCCCGCAGCTGCAGCCGCAGTTCCGGCGCCACCAGTTGCGGTGGCTTCTCCTTCGAACAACGCATCCAAAGAAGTTGAGGCCGTGGTCAAGTCCTGGGCTGCCGCCTGGTCCGCCAGAGACGTCAAAAGTTACTTGGGAATGTACGGAAAAGACTTTGCACCGCCTGGTGGCATGACCCGCTCGGCCTGGGAAGAGGAGCGCCGCCAGCGTATCAGCAGCAAATCCAGCATCAACGTGAAACTGGAGAACCTCAACATCACCATCAACGGCGCAAAAGCCACGGTGAAGTTCCGACAGGATTACAAAGCCAACGGATTGGCCGTTTCCAGTAAAAAAGTACTTGAGTTAACCAAAAATGGCGACCACTGGCGTATTGCCCAAGAGGCCGTCGCCAAGTGAACAAGATCTCGTCAGCATTGAGTCTGCACATGTCTATCGCCCGCCAACGCACGCTCACCACCCTGCTGGCCGGGTTGTTGTTGCTACCCGGTCTGGAAAGCCTTTGCGCAACCGTGGACACGGACCGCTCGCCCAAAGTGGACGCCGCAAGCGGGGGTGCGGGAAGGCCCGAATCGGAGGGCGCTGCCGAGGCCCGTTTGATCGAAATCTATGGACTCATCGGGCGTGGCCAAAATCATGAAGCACTGGCCAAAGCGGAAAAACTGGTGGACGATGTGCCGAGTTTCCAGCTCGCCCAACTGGTTTATGGTGACTTGCTGGCAGCACGAGTGCGTCCCGTGCGGGCAATTGGTGATGTTCCTGACGATTTCGCCAAATCCGCAGGTACCGCGTTGAGCGACTTGCGCGAAGAATCCTTGCGAAGGATCAAGGCGCTGAAAGAGCGGCCGGTCTCCGGCACTGTGCCGTCGCAATTTTTGGCGCTTTCGCAAAAATCGCACCATGCGATTGCCGTCGATGCTTCGCGTTCTAGGCTCTATCTGTTCGAAAACTCGCCGACCGGCTTGGTGCTGGTGTCGGACTACTACATATCGGTCGGAAAGGCCGGCACATCCAAAAGCTCCGAAGGCGACCAGCGCACGCCCCTGGGCGTGTACTACATCACCAGCAATCTGGATAAAAAGTCGCTCAAAGAGTTTTATGGCTCCGGGGCCCTGCCGATCAACTACCCCAACATTCTGGACGCCAAGCGCGGCAAAACGGGCGGTGGGATATGGTTGCATGGCACCCCACCCAACCAGTTTTCCCGGCCACCACTGGCCACGGACGGCTGCGTTGTCATGGCCAATCCGGACCTGGACCACATCATCCGTACCGTGGAAGTGCGCAGTACGCCGGTGGTCATCGCCAGCCAGCTGCAGTGGGTCGATCCGCACACCATGCGCAACGACAGCAAGCCTTTCGAGGACGCCCTGCATGCCTGGCGCAACGCCAAAACCACCGGCGACGTGAACCAGATCTTGTCGTTTTACACACCTGACTTCAGCAGCAACGGCAAGACACTGGAGCAGTGGATGCCGACCCTGAAGACCGAGCTCGCCAAAGTGCAGGGACGTACGATAGAGCTCAAGGATGTGTCCTACCTGCGCTGGACCGATAGCGCCGACACCATGGTCGTAACCTTTGGCGAGGTCGCAGAGGGTGTGAAAACAGGTCTGACCAAAAGACAGTACTGGATGCGCCAGGGCAACCAATGGAAGATTTTTTTTGAAGGAACCATGTAATGCGTTTTTCTCCGTTCAACCGTCGCGCCATCCTGGGCTTTGGGTTCAGCCTGGTGCTCAGCATGACCGCCAACGCGCAAGCCGCTACGACGGTCAAGTTTCAGACCAGCGTGGGTGATTTTGTCGTGGAGGTTTACCCGGACAAAGCACCCAAAACGGTCGAAAACTTTTTGCAGTACGTCAAGGACAAACAATACGACGGCACAATTTTTCATCGCGTGATGGACAACTTTATGGTTCAGGGTGGCGGCTTTACGGCCGACATGAAGGAAAAGCAAACCCGACCGCCAATTCCTCTTGAAGCCAACAATGGCCTCAAAAATGACCGCGGCACCATTGCCATGGCCCGTACGTCAAACCCCAATTCCGCTACGGCCCAGTTCTTTATCAATGTGGTGAACAACGATGGGCTGAACGCGCCCAAGCCCGACGGTTACGGCTATGCGGTTTTTGGCAAAGTGGTTTCCGGCATGGAAGTGATCGATAAAATCCGCGGTACACCTACTGGTAATAAAGGCATGTTCCAGAATGTGCCGCTCACCCCCATCGTTATCAACTCCGTCACTTTGACCAAATAATCATGAGCAATCCCCAAGTCGAACTCCACGTCACCAACTACGGTGTAATCACCCTCGAACTCGATCAGGCCAAGGCACCCAAATCGGTCGAGAACTTTTTGTCCTACGTGACCAAGGGCCACTACGACAACACCATTTTTCACCGCGTGATTCCCGGCTTCATGGTGCAAGGTGGCGGCATGGAGCCCGGGATGGCCCAAAAAGCCACGGATGCACCCATTACCAACGAGGCCAACAACGGCCTCAAGAATGCCAACTACACCGTGGCAATGGCCCGCACCGGCGACCCGCACTCGGCGACGGCCCAGTTCTTCATCAACGTCGCGGACAATGGTTTTTTGAACCACAGTTCACCCACCTCCAGCGGCTGGGGTTATGCAGTCTTTGGCAAGGTCGTCGCGGGCTCCGAGGTGGTTGACGCCATCAAGGCCGTCAAGACCGGCCGCAAAGGCCACCATGACGACGTTCCCTTGCAGGACGTGGTCATTGAAAAAGCCGTAGCGCTCTGACGGTCGAGGCGGGATGGACCTGCTGGCACCATCCCATTGGCGGCAGATCGACCTGCTCTCGGACATCCATCTGGACGTCCGGCAACCGCATACCTACGCGCTGTGGTCAAACTACCTTCGGCACACGTCTGCGGATGCCGTATTTATCCTGGGCGATCTGTTTGAAGTGTGGGTCGGAGACGATGTGCTGGAGCAACCGCAGCGCTTTGAGACCCAATGTGCAGCGGATCTAAGCGCTGCAGGACGCCGACTGGATCTGCGAATCATGGTTGGCAACCGCGACTTTTTAATGGGCCGCGGGTTGCTTGACATTTGCAACGCGACCGCACTGCCTGACCCATGCACGCTCGTTTTTGGCCAACAACGTACCGTGCTGTCCCATGGCGACGCACTGTGTCTGGCCGACACGGATTACCAAAGCTTTCGCAAGCTGGTGCGCAGCCCACAGTGGCAGCAGGACTTTTTGTCCAAACCCTTCCCCGAACGGGAAGCGATTGCTCGTGGCATTCGTGACCAGAGCGCATCCCGCCAACATGCACCACCCAAGCCGACGTATTACGACGTTGACGCACGCGCCGCGCTGGACCTCCTGACCGAACAGGGTGCCAACACGCTGCTCCATGGCCACACCCACCGCCCGGGAGAAATACCATTGGCACAGGATAAAAGGCGGTTGGTTTTGAGCGACTGGGAGGCCGATGCGACACCACCGCGGGGTGACATCATTCGACTGACACTGAACAATCAGTCAGCACTCATCACGCAGCGAGTGCGCCTCGATGGTCTGGTTTGAGCGGCACTACTGCCACAGTGCCGGGTTGACCGGATCAATCTGCCACGGGTCGAGAAACTGGTCGGCGTAGCGCAGGTAAACGCCCTCGTTGACAAACACGTCGAAGAGGTCCGGGTCAATATGGCCGTTGGTTTTGAATCTGTGCATGATCGCCATCGCTTCGGATAGCTTCATACCTTGTTTGTAGGGACGGTCGCGAGCAGTCAGCGCCTCAAAGATATCGGCAATGCCCATGAGCCGCGCCTGCACCGACATTTGGTCGCGGGTGAGTCCTTTGGGATAGCCTTTGCCGTCCATTCGCTCGTGGTGGCCGCCGGCGTATTCGGGCACGTTTTTCAGGTGCTTGGGCCACGGCAATTGTTCCAACATCTTGATCGTTGCAACAATGTGGTAATTGATGGTGTTGCGCTCCGACGAAGTCAGGGTGCCACTGCGGATGCTCAGATTTTCAATCTCGTCAGCATTCAAAAATTCCGATTCAACGCCGGACACGTTGCGCCAAGTATTGCCAGTTCCAATTTCACGCACCCGCTGAATATCGGCATCGCTCATGAACTCAGCACCCAGATTTGCTTTGCGCAAAAACTCCCGGTCGGCATCCAGCGCCGCGATTTTGGCCCGGCAATCGGCCCAAATCTGGGCGTCGGCGGCAGCATCGCCCGGCCCACGCGAGGCCAGCTGGCTTCGCAATGTGGCTATTTCCAGATCACGTTTGAGGACCTCAAAGCGGGTGTCCACCAAGGTAATGCGGTCACACAAGGTTTGCAGTTTGGTGCCCTTGTCCACCACGTGCACCGGCGTTGTGATCTTGCCGCAATCGTGCAAAAGCCCGGCAATTTTGAGTTCGTAGCGGTCACGATCATCCATCGTGAACTGGGCCATGGGACCAGTCACGGTGGCATTCACCGCCTCGGCCAGCATCATCGTGAGCGCGGGAACCCGCTGGCAGTGGCCGCCGGTGTAATGGGATTTTTCGTCAATCGCCAGGTTGATCAGGTTGATGAAGGACTCGAACAACTCTTCCAGCTGCGCCATCAATTTCCGGTTCGTGATGGCAATCGCCGCCTGGGACGCCAGTGACTCGGCCAGGCTTTGGTCCGCGCCGGAAAACGCAACCACCTCCTGTGTGCCTGGTCGCGTCGCGTTGATAAGCTGCAGGACACCGATCACATCGCCGTCCTGGTCTTTCATGGGCACTGAAAGGAAAGACTGTGACCGGTAACCGGTCCTTTCATCAAAGCGCCGCGTACCGGAAAAATCGAAATTTTCAGCGGTGTAGGCGTCAGCAATATTGACGGTCTGGCTATGAATGGCCGAGTAAGCAGCCACCAGCGAGTCATTGGGCGCACCGGTTTCGGTGGCAAGAGGCAGGTCCGGGAAGTTGATCGGTTTGCCGGACGTGCCACCCATGGCGATACCCAGGGAGTCGGTACGCAAAATCTCAAAACGCAGAGCCTTTCCGCCTTCTGCCACGCGGTACAAAGTACCCCCGTCCGCATGGGTAATGGTTTTGGCAGCCACGAGAATGTTCTCCAGCAAGCGGCTGATATCCCGCTCTTTGGAAAGGGACGTGCCAACGTCATTGAGTTGTTCCAGCCGGCGCAGCAAATCTTCTATCGAGTCCATATCACCTCCCCATAGGCGGTCGTTCAGCGTTTGAGCAAGACTTTCAACACGGTTTGAGTCCGGCGCGCGGCATCTGCGCTGAACGGCACTTCCAGCACGCGCACCAGGTCCTGCCCCCAGGTCTGGGCCGGCGTCGGATCGTTGCGCCGGGTCAGCAGTTGCAATTGCAATGCACGCCGGGCATTGAGATGTTCGGCCGGCGTAGCGACTTCGGCTGCCATTTCAAGACGCAAAATGGCCTCCGCGGCCGCCTTGCCACCGTCCGGCGCCGCAGCACCACCCACAGCGCGCAGCCAGGCCGCGCGGGTAGCAGGGCTAACCCGCGCGCCCAAATCCTGTGCCGAAGGCACCAGCGACGCATCGCGCTTTTCCCATGCTGTCATCAACTGGCTGAGCGCTTCGCCATGCGCCTGCGCGGCGAGTTTTTTCAGAGCTGCCTGCGCGTTCTCCAGCGCATCGCGCTGCGCCCGGAATGCGGTGTCACCAAGGCGGGGCGGGGCATCCTGCCAGGAATTGCCGCCCGTGCGGTCATCGTTGCGCATATTCGGACCACGCGTGTCCCGACCAGGGCGGGGAGCGTCCTTGCGGTCGTTCCATTTGCCAGGTCGGGCGCCTGCGCTGGGCGCGGCCTCTTTTTTCATTCCGGGGCGGTCATCCCCGCGTACCGCAACCACAGGTCTTGGCGCAGCTTTGACGACCACCGGCGCTGCAGCTTCGTCTGGTGGGGTGTCCGCAGACGCAGCAGAGTCAGATGGTTCAGACGCGACAGGAGGCTCAGACACCAATTTTGCGGCACTCTCCTGGGCGCCCGCGACCGTCACGTCTGCACGCGCCTGGGCCTGACCCTTCAAGGCGGCGTCCAGTGCCAACATGGCGGACCGAATCTGGCCGGCGTCGGCCGTTGCGTTGGCCTGCTCCAGCGCCTTGGCCGCTTCAAGCACTGTGCGATCGCGCGCGCTCAATGCAGCCTCGGCTTTTTCGCGCTCCGTTGTTTTGCGGTTAAACGCGTCGTCGATGGGCTTCCTGAAAGCGTCCCACAGTTTTTGCTCCTGACGGCGGTCAATGGGCACACGGTGCGCCTCAGCCTGCCAGCGCTGCTGCAATGACTTGACAGCATCCACCCGCAATACTTCAGCCGCGCCGAGAAGTTTTGCCTCTTCGATCATGGAATGGCGTTGCGCCAGACTTTGAGCTTGTAGCGCTTCCAAGGGC
>CAIOLZ010000011.1 GCA_903859265.1 uncultured beta proteobacterium | reverse complement strand
TCCGGCGACACGCCAACGTGCTCTGCTGCCGCGATCGCTGCGAGCGCGTTCAACTGGTTGTGCACGCCACCGAGCTCCCAACGCACTGACGCCACGACTTTGCCCTGCTCCAAAACCTCGAAATCGTGGGGTTCTCCCCGCGCAACAAAGTCACTGACCGCAGCGCCGAAGCTGCGTACTTCGCTCCAGCAGCCCTGGTGCAGTACGCGCGTCAGACTCTCTTCCAGTGCGTTGACCACCACCCGCCCCGACCCCGGTACCGTGCGGACCAGGTGGTGGAATTGCCGCTCGATGGCTGCGAGGTTGTCAAAAATGTCGGCGTGGTCAAATTCCAGATTGTTGAGAATTGCCGTGCGTGGGCGGTAATGCACAAACTTGCTGCGTTTGTCAAAAAACGCGGTGTCGTACTCATCGGCCTCGATGACGAACGTTTTACCCGAACCCAGGCGCGCCGAAACACCGAAGTTGACAGGCACGCCACCCACGAGAAAACCGGGTTGCAGGCCCGCCTGATCCAGAATCCAGGCGAGCATGGCCGTCGTGGTCGTCTTGCCGTGCGTGCCGGCAACCGCCAGCACGTGGCGACCCTGTAAAACGTGTTCAGACAGCCACTGCGGACCGCTCGTGTAAGCAGCGCCGGCGTCCAATATGGCCTCCATCAGCGGGAATTTGGCAGTGCCATCGGGCAGCCGGGACCGGCTCACCACGTTGCCGACTACGAACAGGTCGGGTTTGAGGCTCAACTGATCGGCGCTAAAGCCCTCGATCAGCTCGATTCCCAATGCACGAAGCTGGTCGCTCATGGGTGGGTAAACGCCCGAATCGCAGCCGGTTACCCGGTGGCCCGCCTCCCGCGCCAGTGCCGCCAAACCACCCATAAAAGTACCGCAGATGCCGAGAATATGAATATGCATGGGCCGATTCTACGGACGGGCACAATACAAAAATGGACGCTTTCAAGGAAGACATTGCCGCTGCTGCTGCGCGCATGGTGGTCGAGGAGGGCCTCGAATATGGTGCCGCCAAGCACCGGGCCGTCAAACAGCTGGGATTGCCGGCGCGCACTGCATTGCCCGACAACGAGCAGATTGAGACCGCTGTTTTTGAACACATCGCCATTTTCTGTGCGGACTCCCAACCGCAGGAACTGCGTGCCTTGCGGCATTTGGCGCTGGAATGGATGCAAAGGCTGATCGCGTTTCGGCCGCATCTGAGCGGTGCGGTCTGGCGGGGGACCGCGACGCGCAAATCGGATATTTACCTGCAATTGTTCTGCGATGATCCAAAATCGGCCGAAATCGCCCTGATCGATCAAGGCGTGCGGTTTGAGACGGCCCGCGTGCAGGGTTTTACCGGGAGCATGGTGGACGCACTGAGCATCCATGCCAGGAGCGACGGTTTGGGCGAGTACGTGGGCGTGCACCTGCTGGTGCACGATTTTGATGACCTGCGTGGAGCTCTCAAACCCGATGCCAAAGGACGAAAAATGCGGGGAGACATCGCTGCCGTGAAAAAACTATTGCATGATGGCGACTTATGACCGAAACCCACATCCCACCGTCTGACGCCGTTCAATCAGGCGTTGCACAGACCGTTTCCAGGCGCTGGCTGCTCGCAGGTGCGGGCTTGGTGGCGGCGGCAACAGGGGCGGGTTTGGCATTTTGGCGGTCCGGCGGCATGCGGGCGGCGGACGCAGAGGTACCTCCCGACGTTTGGGCCATGCAGTGGGATGCGCCCCATGGTGGCAAAGTTACTTTGTCGGACTTTCGAGGCAAGCCGTTGCTGTTAAATTTCTGGGCGACGTGGTGCCCGCCGTGTGTCGAGGAATTGCCGTTAATTAACGACTTCTACGGTAAAAATAAGGCCAATGGATGGCAAGTGCTGGGATTGGCAATTGATAAACCTTCGGCGGTGCAATCTTTTCTGCAGCATATTCCGATTGATTTTCCGATTGGACTGGCGGGACTTTCGGGATCCGAGTTGACAAAAACCTTGGGCAACCCCACCGAAAGCCTGCCATTTTCAGTGGTCATCGGATCTGCCGGCGGTGTGGTTGGACGCAAGCTCGGGCGGTTAAATCGCCAGGATCTGGATCTCTGGGCACAGCTAAAATAGTGCGATCTGTCGGTTAGGACTGTACAATTTTGGCTGTTCAAGCTAAAGCTGACGGCAGTAAATAATAAATTTTGTCGTAACTTGCCGCAATTTGCTGTAAATTCGGCACTTTAAATGGCGACTTGTTGGAGACCCCATGGATTTGCGCAAACTTAAAACCCTGATAGATCTGGTTTCCGATTCCAATGTATCGGAGTTGGAGATTACCGAGGCCGAAGGCAAAGTCCGCATCGTTAAGGGTGGTATGCCAATGCATCAAGCCTATGGCCCCGTTGCAGCCTACAGTGCGCCGGTTGCAACGACTGCTGCGCCGGTCGCCGCACCTCCGACTGAGGCCGCAGTCAGTGCGACGGCAACCCCCGAGGTGCAGACGGGTCATGCGGTCAAATCGCCCATGGTGGGTACGTTTTACCGGTCATCGTCGCCGGGCGCGAAACCTTTTGTGGAAGTGGGCGATAGCGTCAAGGCCGGCGAGACAATCTGCATTATTGAGGCCATGAAAATACTCAATGAAATCGAGGCCGACAAATCCGGAACGGTGTCAAAAATTCTGTCGGAAAACGGACAAGCGGTTGAGTACGGACAACCTTTGTTCATCATCGATTAAGCACCAAGCTGCCCATGTTCAAGAAAATTCTGATTGCCAATCGAGGCGAGATCGCGTTGCGAATCCAGCGCGCGTGTCGCGAGCTGGGCATCAAAGCGGTGATGGTCTATTCCGAGGCGGATCGCGAAGCCAAGTACGTCAAATTGGCTGAGGAAGCAGTTTGTATCGGTCCGGCCGCGTCGTCTTTAAGCTACCTCAATATGCCCGCCATTATTTCGGCGGCAGAAGTCACGGATGCCGAGGCGATTCACCCTGGCTATGGGTTTTTGAGTGAGAACGCCGATTTTGCCGAGCGCGTTGAAAAAAGTGGCTTCCAGTTCATTGGCCCAACGCCGGAGTCAATCCGCATCATGGGCGACAAGGTCTCCGCCAAACAGGCCATGATTCGGGCCGGCGTGCCGTGCGTCCCGGGGTCGGAAGGCGAATTGCCGGACGACGCAGTGCAAATCCGACGCATTGCCAAGACAGTTGGGTACCCTGTGATCATCAAGGCAGCTGGCGGCGGGGGTGGGCGTGGTATGCGGGTGGTGCACACGGAGGCCGCTTTGGTCAATGCGGTGCAAATGACCAAGGCCGAAGCTGGCGCTGCTTTTGGCAATCCCGCGGTTTACATGGAAAAGTTTCTGCAGAACCCGCGCCATGTCGAGATTCAGATCATCGCGGACAAGTTCAAAAACGCCGTTTACCTCGGTGAGCGCGACTGCTCCATGCAACGGCGTCACCAAAAAGTGCTTGAAGAGTCGCCAGCCCCGGGCATCAACCGTAAATTGATTGAACGCATCGGAGAGCGCTGTGTTGCGGCCTGCAAAAAAATTGGTTACCGCGGTGCCGGTACGTTTGAATTTTTGTACGAAAACGGAGAGTTCTATTTCATTGAAATGAACACCCGCGTGCAGGTGGAGCACCCGGTGACGGAAATGGTGACAGGCATTGATATCGTGAAAACGCAGATCATGGTGGCTGCCGGTGAAAAGTTGCCGTTCACCCAGCGTGATATTGTGATGCGCGGGCACGCCATCGAATGCCGCGTCAACGCTGAAGATCCTTACAAATTCACCCCGTCGCCGGGACGCGTCACCATGTGGCACGCGCCCGGAGGGCCGGGCGTGCGTGTCGATTCGCATGTGTACACCAACTATTTCGTGCCGCCCAATTATGATTCCATGGTGGGCAAAATCATTGTCCACGGGGATACGCGCGAGCAGGCCATGGCACGCATGCGGACGGCACTTGCCGAGACTGTTGTCGAGGGCATTAGCACCAACATTGCCCTGCACCGGGAGTTATTGGTAGATGCCAAGTTCATGGCTGGTGGCACCAATATCCACTACCTCGAACACTGGCTAGAACAGCACAAGCGGTGAAAAACCGCCATGTTTGAACTCCGTCTGATGTGCCCAGAGGCGCGGGTGGAGAGCGTCAGCGAGGCGCTCGAGGCTCTGGATGCGCTGAGCGTCAGCGTAGAAGATGCCGACGCGCAAACCGATTCGGAACAAGCACTTTTTGGCGAGCCCGGCATGCCACCGCCCAAGGACGGATGGCAGCGCTCTAGGGTCACAGCCCTGTTTGCTGTGGAGGAAGATGCCAAATCTGCCGCGGGGCTGTTGCTGCCGCAAGATTTTTTTGTCGGCTGCGAGGTTTTGGGGGTGCAGTCGGTACCGGATCAGGACTGGGTGCGCTTGACGCAGTCGCAGTTTGCGCCGGTGGAAATTACCCCCGAGTTCTGGATTGTCCCGACTTGGCACGAACCACCGCAACAGGCGCGCCGGATTATTCGGCTGGACCCCGGGCTGGCGTTTGGAACCGGCACACATCCGACCACGCGGATGTGCCTGCGCTGGATCGCAGGCAATTGCGGCACAGGGACCGTGCTCGATTACGGCTGCGGCTCCGGCATTTTGGCGATCGGTGTGGCCAAATTTGGTGCTACGAAAGTGGTAGCCGTGGATATTGACGAGGCGGCTGTGGGCGCCACCGAACTCAATGCGCGGGCGAATGCGGTCAAAGTCGTGGCAGGGCTGCCGCAAGCGGCCGTCGGTCGATTCGATCTGGTGCTGGCCAATATTCTGGCGACGCCGCTCAAGGTGTTGGCACCATTGCTTTGTTCCCACGTCGAACCTGGTGGGCGCCTGGTACTGGCTGGAATTCTGGAGCGACAGTCGCAGGAACTGATCGCCGCTTATGAACCCTACTGCAAACTCTCTGTTGCGGACCAGGAAGACGGCTGGATACTGATGACGGCCGCGCTGTAACTTCGCAGAGCACCCCTAAAATGGTTCGACGATGAGCCTGATTACCCAATGCCCTGCCTGCGCTACCTATTTCAAGGTGGTTTCGGACCAGCTTCGGGTTTCTCAGGGTTGGGTACGTTGCGGGCAATGCGATGAGGTTTTCGACGCCAATGCCCACCTCAAATCAATGGAAGACGACGTCGATGTACCGGTTGTTGCCGATTCTTTTGAGGCAACAAATGCGGAAAAGTACAGTTGGGAAGGCGTGCTCGACTTGCCGGATCAGCCCGCGCCCGATGTTGCACCAGCGGCGTTAACGACCGCTGACGATTTTCTTCACAAGAGCCCGCAGGAACTGGTGGACTCGCCCGGATTTGTTGCCCATCAAGACTTGAATGCACAGGCTGAATCCGGGACGGTTACAAGCAATGGGGCGAGTGCTTTTGTCATGGATGCGGACATCGACGGCCAGTTCGCTGCGCAACCCCAGACGCATTCGCACGAGGATCCGCCGCTTTCCTTCTTGCGCATGTCCGCGGCAGATGAAAACCGACGCCGTGTGGGCAGGCGCGGGCCGTGGGTACTCACGCTGGGCGTGCTTGGGATCGCATTACTCCTTCAAGTCACGATGCACGAGCGTCACTGGCTCGCCGCACAGTACCCCGGCTTGAAGCCAACGCTGGTAGGGTTGTGCGCACCGTTTTCCTGTCAGATCATGGCCTACCAGCAAATTGAATCGATCGTGATTGATAGCTCCGCGTTTTCCAAGACCATGCCGGATGTCTTTAATCTGAGCTTTACGCTGAAAAACACCGGGCCGGTGCCGGTCGCCATGCCGGCATTGGAACTGACCCTGACGGATTCTCAAGACAAGGCCGCCCTCAGGAAGGTTCTGTCTGTCCATGACATGGGACACAAAGGCGAAACGCTGGGTGCCGAAGAGGAATTCAATGTGTCGCTGCCGGTGAGCGTGAAAATGCCTGAGCAGGGGGCAAAGATTTCAGGCTACCGCTTGCTGGCGTTCTACCCATAAAAAAAGCCCGGGCCTTGTAGCGCCGGGCTTTGATAAGCCAATCAATAAAATTGATCAGGGCTTGCTGGCTGTTGGGAAAGGCCAGGCCGCTTGTGGGTTCAGAGTAGTCTGAGCGGCAGGCGCAGCGGCAGCAGGCGCTACCTTTGCAGCGGGTGCTTTCGCGGCTTTCTTGGCAGCAGGCTTTTTCGCGGCTTTCTTGGCAGCAGGCTTTTTCGCAGCAGGCTTTTTGGCGGCAGCTTTTTTGGCTGCTACTTTCTTGGCCGGGGCTGCTTTTTTAGCAGCAGCCTTCTTCGCTGGAGCTGCTTTTTTAGCAGCTGCTTTCTTGGCCGGAGCGGCCTTCTTTGCTGGAGCGGCCTTTTTAGCGGCTACTTTCTTGGCCGGAGCGGCCTTCTTTGCTGGAGCAGCTTTTTTCGCTGCTGGTTTCTTAGCTGCTACTTTTTTTGCAGGTGCCGCCTTCTTGGCCGGCGCAGCTTTTTTTGCGGGAGTGGCCTTCTTAGCGGCCGGTTTTTTTGCAGTTGCCATAATTTTCTCCTTGATCAAATTACAAAGAGCTCTTCCTGTTTGTTGGATTTCAGGAAGGGATTCATGCCGTTGGGGGAAGCCCCAGCGGCATGAACGCGGTGAAGCAAACGCCATCCACTTTCTTCGAAGTGGTGTTGCGTTTGCAAAGTCTTAGTGGTCATCGGAATATTTAATCCCAAGACAGTGCTCCGCCCGATTGGTACTCAATCACGCGGGTTTCAAAGAAGTTGCGTTCCTTCTTCAGATCAATCATTTCGCTCATCCAGGGGAACGGATTTTCTTCGTTGGGGAACGGTGCTTCCAGTCCGATTTGTGTCGCACGCCGGTTGGCGATGTAGCGCAAGTAGCCTTTGAACATGGACGCATTCATGCCCAACACTCCGCGCGGCATGGTGTCTTCTGCGTAGCGATATTCCAGTTCAACAGCCTTTTCAAAAAGGTTACGGATTTCCTGCTTGAATTCAGACGTCCAGAGTTGCGGATTCTCGGCCTTCAATTGGTTGATCAGGTCGATTCCAAAGTTGCAATGCATCGACTCGTCGCGCAAAATGTATTGGTACTGCTCTGCAGCACCCGTCATTTTGTTCTGGCGACCAAGCGCCAGAATTTGCGTGAAGCCAACATAAAAGAACAGGCCTTCCATGAGGCACGCAAACACGATCAGTGACTTGAGCAGCTTCTGGTCCGCTTCCTGTGTTCCGGTGTGGAAGTTCGGATCCATGATGGCTTCAATGAAGGGAATCAGGAACTGGTCTTTGTCCCGAATCGACTGGACTTCGTTGTAGGCATTGAAAATTTCGCTCTCATCGAGGCCGAGCGACTCGACGATGTATTGGTAAGCGTGGGTGTGGATTGCTTCTTCAAACGCCTGGCGCAGAAGAAATTGGCGGCATTCCGGTGCGGTAATGTGGCGGTACGTGCCCAACACAATGTTATTGGCAGCCAGCGAATCCGCCGTTACAAAGAAGCCGAGATTGCGCTTGATGATGCGTCGCTCATCTTCGGTAAGACCATTGGGATCCTTCCACAAAGCGATGTCGCGTGTCATGTTGACTTCTTGCGGCATCCAGTGGTTAGCGCACGACGCGAGGTACTTTTCCCAAGCCCATTTGTACTTGAACGGAACCAGTTGGTTCACGTCGGTTTTGCCGTTGATGATGCGTTTGTCAGCTGCGCGCATGCGCTGAAACGTTGCAACCGCTGTAGGGTTAGTGGATGCGTTCAACGCACCGGAAGCAGGGAACAGGTTTTCTTGCGGCAACGGTGCTGATGAGAGCGCCGTACGCGGAAAATTTGTTTGCAGTGAGGGCTTGACTTCTTCGTCCCAGGACAACATAGATGGTTCCAATTCTCGGATTATGTGAGCAGCGAAAAAAAATGAAAAGCTTTCATGCGCTGCATGACTTTTTAGTGTTGTTCAATTGCATCGCACTTGTCGCTATTGCATGTAGTGCGTGGTGCATCAGACCGAAAAAATTACTGGCATGACTCGCATGTCGGGTCGTCAACACCACAGAACTTGATGTCCGTTGCGGCGTTGGTGGACAAGGCCATTTGCGCTTGTGCAGCCGCCGCGGCTGCCTCCAGAGCACTCGACATTTTGGTGGAGCCTGCGCTGTCGTTACCGGAGGAGACTGCATTCATGCGGCCTGCGCTAACAGTGGATTTTTCGGCATGCGTGGCCGACATGGTGCGCAGGTAGTAGGTGGTTTTCAGGCCACGCACCCAGGCGAGTTTGTAGGTCTCGTCGAGCTTCTTGCCAGATGCGCCCGCCATATAGATGTTGAGCGACTGGGCCTGGTCAATCCATTTCTGGCGACGAGCCGCAGCTTCGACCAACCAGCGTGTTTCAATTTCAAATGCAGTGGCGTACAACTGTTTGATTTCGGCCGGTACACGGTCGATCGGGCTGAGAGAGCCATCGAAGTGCTTGAGGTCCATGACCATTACGTCGTCCCACAGCCCCAGGCGCTTGAGATCGCGCACCAGAGCGCTATTGATAACCGTGAACTCACCCGAAAGATTGGACTTGACCGACAGGTTGCCGAAGCAGGGTTCGATCGATGCATCCACGCCGATGATGTTGGAGATGGTGGCGGTGGGGGCAATCGCCACGCAATTGGAGTTGCGCATGCCGTGTGTCGCAATTTTTTTACGCAAAGCGTCCCAATCCAGAGTGGCAGAGCGATCTACTTCGACGTAGCCACCGCGCGCTTTGGCCAGCATGTCGAGCGTGTCGAGCGGCAAAATGCCTTGGTCCCACAGCGAGCCCTTGTAGCTGGAATACTGGCCGCGTTCACGTGCCAGCTCGGTGGAGGCCCAGTAGGCGTAGTAGCAAACCGCTTCCATGGAAGTGTCCGCAAAAGCCACGGCAGCGTCACTGGCGTAAGGAATGCGCAGCGCATACAGGCTGTCCTGGAATGCCATCACGCCAAGTCCGACCGGGCGGTGCCGCATATTGGAGTCGCGGGCTTTCTTGACAGCGGAGTAGTTGATGTCGATAACGTTATCGAGCATGCGCATTGCGGTGGTGATGGTGCGCTTGAGCTTGTCATGGTCCAGTTCTTTGCCGCTGGCGCCGTCTTTGAGGTGTTGCAGCAGATTGACCGAGCCGAGGTTGCACACCGCGGTTTCTGTGTCGGATGTATTGAGCGTGATTTCGGTGCACAAGTTGGAGGAGTGCACGACGCCAGCATGCTGCTGCGGAGACCGCACATTGCAAGCGTCCTTGAAAGTGATCCACGGGTGGCCCGTTTCGAACAACATGGTGAGCATCTTGCGCCACAGGTCGCTCGCTTCAATGGTGCGGGCGGGTTTGATTTCACCGCGCGCAGCTTTCGCCTCGTAGGCCACATAAGCCTTCTCGAAATCAGCGCCAAACAGGTCATGCAGGTCGGGCACGTTGGACGGCGAGAACAAGGTCCAGGTGCCTTTTTCCATGACACGGCGCATGAACAGATCCGGAATCCAGTTGGCGGTATTCATATCGTGGGTACGACGGCGGTCATCCCCGGTGTTTTTGCGAAGCTCCAGGAACTCTTCAATGTCCAGGTGCCATGTTTCCAGATAAGTGCAGACCGCGCCCTTGCGCTTGCCGCCCTGGTTAACCGCAACTGCTGTGTCGTTGACGACCTTCAGGAACGGCACGACGCCTTGCGACTCGCCGTTGGTGCCCTTGATGTGGGAGCCCAGCGCCCGCACGCGGGTCCAGTCGTTGCCCAAACCGCCCGCGAACTTGGAGAGCAGCGCGTTTTCCTTGATCGACTCGTAGATGCCGTCGAGGTCATCGGGAACCGTTGTCAGGTAGCAGGACGATAGTTGTGAGCGCAGTGTCCCGCTGTTGAACAGCGTTGGTGTGCTCGACATGAAGTCAAACGAAGAAAGTACTTCATAGAACTCAATGGCCCGGGTTTCGCGGTCTATTTCATTGAGGGACAGGCCCATGGCGACGCGCATGAAAAACGCCTGGGGCAACTCAATACGCTGCTTGCCGACATGCAGGAAATAGCGGTCGTACAGGGTTTGCAGGCCAAGGTAGTCAAATTTCAAGTCGCGCTCTGCCTTGAGCGCAGCGCCCAGGCGTTTCAGGTCGAACTGCAAAAGCCGCTCGTCGAGCAATTCGTTGTCCACGCCTTTTTTGATGAAACCCGGAAAGTATTCCTGATAGGCCTGCGCCATATCGGCCTGGGCCACATCGCGGCCCAGCACCTCGCGGGAGATGGTATGAAACAGCAGTCGTGCCGTGGCATAGGTGTAGTCGGGGTCTTTTTCAATCAGCGTGCGTGCCGCCAGGATGGAGGCTTTGTAGACCTCGTCCATCGGTACGCCGTCGTACAGGTTGCGCATGGTCTCCGCGACGATCGGGTCTGCCTTGACGTCCGCGCCCAAACCCGCGCAGGCGGTTTCGATGCGCTCCTGCAATTGGTGCAGGTCGAGTGCAATGCGTTGTCCCCGGTCCTGCACGTGGATCGTGGGCACCTTTGGCGCGGCTTGTGCTGTCTGTTTGGCGCGCTCCTGGGTGCGGCGCTCGCGGTACAAAACGTAGGCACGTGCAATCTCGTGGTGGCCGCCACGCATCAGTCCGAGTTCAACCTGGTCCTGCACATCTTCAATGTGGAATGTGCCGCCGCCCGGACGCGAGCGCATCAGGGCACGAATGACTTGCTGGGTGAGCTCATCAACCGTTTCGCGCACGCTGGCCGATGCGGCACCCTGCGTACCGTGCACGGCCAAAAAAGCTTTCATCATCGCCACGGCGATCTTGTTGGGCTCGAAGGGGACGACTCCACCGTTGCGACGGATGATCTGGTACTGCTGCAGCGTGCTGCTGTGTGCGTGGGCGCCGCCAACCGAGCTTTGGTGACTCAAAACCCCGGTTGCCAAGGGGGTGGATTCGGAAATGAATGTTTGCATGATGTCCTCTACTAAATCAGCTGTATTTTTTCGGTTTTTTGGAAGTCGTGGGCTTGCTGTAGAGCCTCCGTGCGCCGTTTTCCGGTCATTTGCAGCACAAGCATCCTAAACCGTTGGACACTATATCTGGGGTCATGGGTACTTGCAAGCCACTACCGGTAGTGTATCGAAGTAAAAAACGCCCACGGCAGTTTTCGTCCGGAATAGTTGTGCCGTTGGACCTGAGATGCCCCGGATGTGGTCGCTGTTGCAAGGCCTCTTAAGCACCGCATGAATGCTCGCTTTGGTGTTGCGATGACAGGTTTGATGGGGCTTTCCAAAGGGTTTCGCGGTACAAGCCGCTAGCGTCATAAGGTTCACGCTGCGGCGCGTTATAGCGCGCCCCTTTTTTGCCCGTTGGGGCAGTCCCGCAGCGAGACCTCTTAAATCTTTTTCTGCATAACAGTATCGGGAAAATACTGAGGCGCAAGACCGCTGGCACGTTGCAAAAAGTCCCAATCCAGACCCGGGCCTGGGTCGGCTTTCCGACCGGGCGCGACGTGCTCGTGTCCGGTTATCGCTGATATGGGGTATTGCACCGTGAGCGACGCCAGCAAGGTCAGCAATGTTTCGTATTGCGCAGGCTCGAAGCGGTCGCCTTCAAGTCCTTCAAGTTCAATGCCAATCGAATAGTCGTTGCAATTGGTACGACCCCGATGCGAAGATACGCCGGCATGCCAAGCCCGGTCGCTGCAACTCACAAATTGCCAAAGCTGTCCCTGCCGTTCGATCAGGAAGTGCGCAGAGACTTGAAGCCCCTCAATGCTCTTGAAATAGGGGTCAACCTCCCAGTCCAATTGATTGGTGAAAAGCGCCTGCACATTTGCCGTGCCGTAAACGCCCGGTGGCAGGCTGATGGCGTGCAACACCACCAGATCGATCGCAGTCTGCGCCGGGCGCGGTCCGAAGTTGGGTGACGGCAGTTTGCGGGCGAACTGGTACCAGCCCTCGTGCCAAAGACCATTGGCTTCATTCATCGCGTTCGTCGCCCAGTGTGAATGGTGCATCAATTTTTAGCCGCGCAATACGGTAACGGATTTGGCGCAGCGTCAGGCCCAGCAGATTGGCCGCAAGCGTCCGGTTGAAGCCGGTCTGACGCAGTGCCCGCACCAGAATTTCGCGCTCTTGTGCATCCAGATGGGCCTGCAGGTCTGGCGGCAATGGCTGGTCCGGTGCGCCTGTGGCGTGCACCACGGGCTGGGGCATATCAAGGGGCCGCGCCGGGGCGCTGCCAAGTTCTTCAATGTCGATTTCTGGCGCATCAGACAGCGCGACGGCACGGTGCAGAATGTTTTCGAGTTCCCGCACATTGCCAAGCAGCGGCAGGCTGGCCAGCCGGGCGATGGCGCTGGCAGATACGCGCCGCCGCGCAACGCCCGACTCATGGGCAATGCGGGCCAACAAGGTGTCACAAAGCGCCTGCAGATCTTCTGGCCGTTCTCGCAGTGGGGCGATGCAGATGTCGATGACGTTGATGCGGTAATACAGATCCTGCCGGAAGCGCCCTTGTGCGACCTCAAGCGGCAAGTCCTTATGGGTCGCGCTGACGATACGCACATCCACCGACTCCTCCTGATTGGCGCCAATCGGCCGCACCCGGCGTTCTTGAATGGCCCTCAGTAATTTGGCTTGCATGGCCAGTGGCAGATCGCCAATTTCATCCAGAAAAAGGGTACCGCCGTGGGCCGCCTGAAAGAAACCTTCGCGGTCGTGTGTTGCGCCGGTGTAAGAGCCTTTTTTGGACCCGAAGAACTCTGCCTCCAGCAGGTTTTCGGGAATGGCGCCGCAGTTCACCGCAATCCACGGCCCCCCGGCGCGGTGGCTATTGGCATGCAGTGCTTTGGCAACCAGTTCTTTGCCGGTGCCGGACTCGCCGCTGACCAGTACCGGTGCCATGCTTCTGGCCACCTTGGTGATGCGCTCTCGCACCATCTGCATGGCCAGCGAAGCTCCGGCCATGCGCGCCAATGCTTGCGCTCCATTGCGCGCGTTTGCAACACCCGCTGGCGTTGCTGTGATGTGAGCGGGTTGCTGCTCGCCCGATGCAAGTCCTGCAAGCACGCGGTTGTCCTGCAATGCCGCGGCCACAACGCTTCGAAACTGCTTTAGGTCAACCGGCTTGGTCAGGTAATCGAAGGCGCCCTCCTTAAGGCATTCCACCGCGTTTTGCGCCGAGCCGTGGGCCGTGATAACGACGCAGCGCTCGGTGCGCTGTTGCGCCCGGATGCCTTTGATGATCTCTGTGCCAAATCCGTCGGGCAGACGCATATCGGTGATCACCAGATCAAATTGCGATTCACCCAGAGCGAGCCACGCGTCCTTGACGCTTTGCGCGGCCCGCACCTGGTAGCCCTCGCGCAAAAGGGTCAGCTCGTACAGCGTACGCAGGTCAGGCTCGTCGTCGATGACAAGAATCCTGATATGGCCTGTCAAGCTGCTGGTCGTCATGGGGCGTTGGTGGAGGGCGTGGGCGCGAAGCCAGCATCCTGCCTGACCCGCAACATCGTGACAACAAATTCGTTGCCCTCGACGGCCACGTGATCAACCTTACGCATGCTGCGCTGGTAAAAAATCTGGGCACCATGGCCTGCGCACAATTCGCGGCAAATGTACAGGCCCAGCCCGGTGGACCGGCTTTCGGACGAGAAAAATGGTTCAAACAAATGGCGCTCCACGCTTTGGTCCATGGGCGCACCGTCGCTCCAGACCGAAAGTTGTGCACGGTACTGGTCACCCTGCGTGCGCACTTGGATGCTTTCCTTGTTGTCACTGGCATAGCGGCGCGCGTTATCCAGCAGATTGACCAGAATGCGCCGCAAGTGGTCGCCATCAAACTGCACGTCCAATGCGCCGCTGTGTGCAGCCAAGGCATTGGCATTGTGCTGCGCATTCCATTCGTTGCAGTAACGATCAACCGCGTCGGTGAGCGACAACGTCAGGGGCGTCAGTTTGCCGTTATCGGAACTCAAATTGGATGCATTGAGAATGTCATCGACGATTTTTGCCAGCCGATCCGCGTTTTGACCAACCATGCGCGTGAGACTTTTTTGGCGCGGATCCGTCAGGTCTTCGTCCAGCAAGGCATTGGCCTGCGCGATGGCTGCCAGCGGGTTTCTGATCTCATGCGCCACAGCCGTTGACATGCGCCCCATGCTGGCCAAGCGTTCGGTGCGCATGCGTGCCTCGAGCTCGCGCTGGTCCTGCAAAAACAGCACGCACAGAACTTCGCCGCCCATGTTCTGCGCACCGGTCAGCCGGGTTTTGACCTGCAGGCGACGGGGGCCCTGACCATCAAAGCGCAGCGATACGTCCTCTTCATATCCCAGACCTGTCAGCAGACTTTTTTGGGTCAGGATGGACAGTGGCTCCCACGCCGGCAGGTCGGCGAGGTTATTGATGTCGCTATTTTTATGCGGCAATTCAGCGAGGAACAGGCGCGCCGACGGATTGGCTAAACGCACTTGCAGTTCGGCATCCACGATCAGCACACCATCGGGCAAGGATTCGATGACCAGGGCATTGATCTGGCGCTCGATGGTGGCCGCAGCCTGGTTGCGCCGGGCCCTCAAGCCTTCGCTGGCAAGGCGTGTGGAAAGCTGGTTGGCCAGCAGCGCAATGGCGAAATAGCCGGCGCCGCTCAGGGCGGCTTGCGCCAGCGCGGCCGCACTGTCGCCGGTCCCGCCAATGTGCGTCCAGAATGTACCGATCAACAGTATCACGGTGACGCCTGCGGCCGTTCCCAGTGCCAATTGCAGCGACCCCAGCACCGAAGCCAGCAATATGGGCAGCGCAAACAGCGGCGTGTAGTTGACGGTCGTTAGCTGAAAAAACTGCAACGACGTAAATGCGGTTACATCGAGCCCGACCAGCAAAATCCAGGACCGGTTGAAGGTGCTTCCCAGAAACCGGGGTTGGCCAAACAGGCCGGTCGCCAAAGTGCTGGCGAAGTAACCCAAACTGACGGCAATCAACCATTTGCCCTGCGGCGTGCCCGTGGCGTACAGGGTTCCCTGGAGTCCCAACAGGACCAGTCCGAGCGTGAAGCGTGCGGTCATGAAGCCCTGCCAGATGCGGGCTATTTCGCGCGTATCACCAGCCAATGCCTGGCCCCAGGGAACCGCTGAGTCGCCCTTGGGATTTACCCACGCAGTCGATAGCATTCAGGACTCCCGAAGTTGCCGGTGCGCCACGCTGCAATAAGTTCCCTGGTTTCCCGTAATGGCATCCTCTGCCGGCACGTGTAAGCCGCAATGCGCACAAGCCACCATCGTCGTCGGTTGTGCCGGTTTTTTAACGCTGCCTGCTTTGCGCTCGGGCCGTGTGTCGGTGTCGCTATGCCGGTTTCGCCACTGCCAGAGCAGCACCATGAAGATGAAAAAAATCAGTAAAAACTTCATCATCCGCGTTTCAGGATGACTTCCAGCACGAAGCGTGAACCAACATAGGCAAGCAGCAACAGCCCGGATCCGGTGTACAGCACCCGCACCGCCTGCTTACCACGCCAGCCGAAAAACTCCCGGCCCAGCAACAGCACGGCAAACGTTATCCAGGAAAGGATGGAAAAAACCGTTTTGTGGTCCCAGCGCAATGCGTGGCCATAGATGGTTTCGTCGAACAAAATGCCCACTGCCAACGTCGCGGTGAGCAGGACAAAGCCAACGGTAACAAACCGGTAGGTCAGGCGTTCCAGCGTCAGAAGCGGAACACCGCTTTGGGGATCGACGGCTTTGCGGATCCGTGCTTCCGCGCGCTGCATGAACCAGGCGTGCACCACCGCCGTGCCAAACAGCCCGTAGCTCGCCACGCCAAATGCCAGGTGCAGCGGCATCCAGACCGATGCGGTTGACGCCAGCGGCGTACCCGGGAAAAACGCGGCCAGCAAAACTGCTGCCGAGCCCAGAATTCCCAGCGTCCAGCGGGTCGGAAGCTGTGGGTACCACTGGCTTTCCAGCGCGTAACCGGCCGCCACCAACCAGAAGGTGACGGACAGTGCGGGTGCAAAGCCAAAATACGCAGGATCGCCCACCAGGTTCCAGCCCAAGAGCGCCGCATGCAGTAGCCAGGCGAATCCGATCAGCACCGCTGAGGCCTTGACGCCAAGGCGGTTGCCTTGAATCGACGGCAACGCGTAGCTTGCAGCCGCAGTCACTGAAAGGAACAAGCCCAAGGGGTTGGCACTGGCTAAAATCATGTTGACAGTTTAGCGTTTTCATTCCACCGGCTTCGGCCGGTGATCAACACAGGTTCCGCCCGTCGGATAAACCATCATGGCATCAGCCCTTACCGACAAACTCAGCCGCCTCGTCAAGGAATTGCGCGGACAGGCACGCATTACCGAGAGCAATGTGTCCGACATGCTGCGAGAAGTGCGCATGGCCTTGCTGGAGGCCGACGTGGCGTTGCCGGTGGTGCGCGATTTTATTGCGCGGGTCAAGGAAAAAGCGCTGGGCGAAGCGGTGCTCGGATCCTTGCAGCCGGGCCAGGTGCTGGTCAGCATCGTTAACCGGGAATTGGCTGCGACCATGGGTGAGGGCGTGAGTGACATCAACCTGGCCGCACAACCGCCCGCTGTCATTCTGATGGCGGGTTTGCAAGGCGCGGGCAAAACCACCACGACAGCCAAACTTGCCAAGCACCTGATCGAAAAGCGCAAGAAAAAGGTGCTGACGGTGTCCGGCGACGTGTACCGACCGGCGGCGATTGAACAGTTGAAAACCGTGACCGCCCAGGCTGGCGCGCAATGGTTTCCAAGCACGCCGGACCAGAAGCCGGTGGACATCGGACTGGCAGCGCTTGACTATGCAAAGAAACACTTCTTCGACGTGTTGCTGGTGGACACGGCCGGGCGCCTGGCCATTGACGAAGTGCTCATGCTGGAGATCAAGCAACTGCATGCGGCGCTCAACCCGGTCGAGACGCTGTTTGTGGTGGATGCCATGCAAGGGCAGGACGCCGTGAATACGGCCAGGGCCTTCAAGGAGGCATTGCCGCTTACCGGCATCATCCTGACCAAAACCGATGGTGACTCCCGCGGTGGCGCGGCACTTTCGGTGCGTCAGGTGACGGGCGCGCCGATCAAGTTCGCCGGAACCAGCGAAAAACTCGATGGCCTCGAAGTGTTCGACGCTGAGCGCCACGCCGGGCGCATTTTGGGCATGGGCGACATTCTCGCGCTGGTGGAACAGGTCACTGCGGGTGTCAACATCGAGGCCGCGCAAAAGCTGGCCGCCAAGGTCAAAAGCGGGGCGGGCTTTGACCTCAACGATTTCCTGGCGCAGATTCAACAAATGAAGCAGATGGGTGGCTTGTCCAGCCTGATGGACAAATTGCCCGCTGCGATGGCGGCCAAGGCCGGTCAGGTCGATATGGACAAGGCCGAGAAAGACATCAAGCGCAAGGAGGGCATCATTTACAGCATGACACCGCTGGAGCGCAGCAAGCCCGACTTGATCAAGGCCACCCGCAAGCGGCGCATCGCTGCTGGCGCCGGCGTGCAGGTGCAGGAGGTCAACCGCATGCTCAAGGAGTTCGAGCAAATGCAGGACATGATGAAGAAGATGAAGGGTGGCGGGATGATGAAAATGATGAAGCG
>CAIOLZ010000010.1 GCA_903859265.1 uncultured beta proteobacterium | reverse complement strand
GGCGAATTGGCGCAGTTTGTTTTGCCTGGCACGCTCGCTTTCAAGTTGCATGACACTTACGGTTTCCCGCTCGACCTCACTCAAGACGTTTGTCGGGAAGTTGGGGTTCGCGTCGATGACGATGGTTTTCACGCCGCCATGGAAGCGCAAAAAGCCAAGGGCCGTGCAGCCGGCAAGTTCAAGATGGACCGGGCGCTTGAATACACCGGAGCCGGAAATACGTTTGTCGGTTACGAGCATCTGACCCAAAGCACCCGGGTGCTCGCCCTGTATGTGGACGGCACACCAGTGTCTGAACTGGCCGCGGGTCAAAGTGGCATCGTGGTGCTGGAAACTACGCCTTTTTACGCCGAAAGCGGTGGTCAGGTTGGCGACCAGGGTGCCGTGTTTTGCGATGGCACTTGGTTTGCTGTGAATGACACCCAAAAAATCAAGTCAGACGTGTTTGGACATCACGGCACACTCAAAACCGGTGCTTTGCGCGTGGGCGATGCCGTCACCGCGCACGTCGATGCCAGCTTGCGCGCGGCAACCATGCGCAACCATTCGGTGACCCACCTGATGCACAAAGCCCTGCGGGCCGTGCTGGGGGATCACGTGCAGCAAAAAGGCAGCCTGGTGGATCCCGATAAGACCCGCTTTGACTTTACCCACAACGCACCGGTGACCGACGCGCAAATCCGCGAGATCGAGGGCATTGTGAATGCTGAAATTTTGGCTAACGTCCCCACCCGGTCGCGTTTGATGGATATTGAGTCCGCGAAGCAAACCGGCGCCATGATGCTGTTCGGCGAGAAGTACGGCGACATCGTGCGCGTGCTCGACATCGGCAGCACGACGGAATTGTGTGGTGGTACGCACGTGCAACGCACGGGCGATATCGGCTTTTTCACGATCACCGCGGAGGGTGGCGTGGCCGCAGGCGTGCGTCGTGTGGAGGCGGTGACCGGCATGGTGGCGTTGAATTATGTTCAGGGCATGGAGGCGACCCTGGGCGGTGTTGCGGGTACCTTGCGCGTGACCACCGGCGAGTTGCCGGCACGGATCGAAACCATGATGACCCATTTGCGCGACCTGGAGAAAGAACTTGCCGCTGTCAAAGGCAAGTTGGCCTCCGCCAAGGGCGATGAACTGATTAACAGCGCCGCATTGGTCAAGGGCGTGCGGGTGCTTTCAGCCCGGCTCGACGGCGCCGATACCAAAACCTTGCGTGACACCATGGACAAGCTCAAGGACAAGCTGAAAACCGCAGTCATCGTGCTTGGTGCGGTGGACGGTAGCAAGGTGCAAATCGCGGTGGGCGTGACGCCGGACACGATAGACCGGGTGAAGGCCGGTGAATTGGCCAACTACGTTGCCAGCCAGGTCGGTGGCAAAGGCGGCGGCAAGTCCGATATGGCGATGGCAGGCGGCACAGAGCCTGAGAAGCTGACGGCGGCGATGGACAGCGTATTGGGCTGGGTCAGCGCGAAGCTATAGACCGTTTGAACAACTTCTGAACAAGCTCCTGAATTTCTGGGGCGGTTTTTGCACTTGCCGACACATCCTGATGGGATTGAATCAGCCGGCGCAACGTGTCAATGTGCGGCGTGACGGTGCCGAAAAATCGCGCGACCCCTGATGAAGCAATCAGGATGGTCGGGAAGTTTTCCACTTCGATCGGGTCCACCAGATCGGCTTCATCCTCGATGTCAATCCAGGCAAACGTAGCATGGGGAAAATCATTTGCGAGTTGTTTGAAGAGCGGTGCATAGTCGGTGCAGGTGCCGCACCATTGCGCGCAAAGGCAAGCAATCAGCAGGCTCCGGGAATCGGCAGCGGCGGTGTTCGGGCGGGAAAGCGGTTGGGCAGGCATAGGTTCAATCATCCCAGAAATCGAATTTTATAAACCGGGATGCGGCAAGGAATATCGATATGCGTAATCGCGCGGTGGCGGCGAATTAAAATGCCAGGTTTGCCAACCCTTTGGCAAGACCCACTACAAGGCCCCCATGAGTGCATTTCTGGAAGAAACCGTGTTGAGCGTTCACCACTGGACGGATCGATTGTTCAGCTTCACGACCACCCGAGACCCAACGCTGCGCTTCTCCAACGGTCACTTCACCATGATCGGTCTGAAACTGGAGACAGGTAAAAACCTGTTGCGCGCTTACAGCATCGTCAGCGCCAATTATGAGGAACATCTGGAATTTTTGAGTATCAAGGTCCAGGATGGACCGCTCACCTCGCGACTGCAGCACATCCAGGTGGGGGACAAAATTGTGGTCGGTCGCAAGCCCACCGGAACCTTGTTGATCGACTACCTGCTGCCCGGTAAGAACCTGTATCTGCTGGGAAGCGGCACCGGCATTGCGCCGTTTTTGAGCATCGTGCGCGACCCAGAAACCTATGCGCGGTTTGAGAAAGTGATCATCGTGCACGGCGTGCGCGAAAAGGCCGAACTGGCCTACTACGATTACCTGAAAACCGAGCTACCGGCCAATGAGTTCCTGGGTGAGATGGTGAGCGACCAAATGCTGTATTACCCCACCGTGACACGCGAGGCGTTTGAGCATCAGGGGCGCATTACCGATTTGCTGGAAAGCGGCAAATTGCAGAGTGATCTCGGGTTGCCGCCACTCGACCCAGCGAACGACCGCATCATGATCTGCGGCAGCCCCGGGCTGTTGCGTGACTTGAAGACGATTTTGGAGAGGCGCGATTTCAAGGAAGGCAGCACCACGACGCCAGGCGACTATGTGATTGAACGCGCCTTCGTGGAGCAATAAACAATGTCCCATTACGACCTCTACGCCATAGGCAACGCCCTGGTGGACTCTGAATACGAAGTCAGCGAAGCGCAGCTGCAGGCGCTCGGCGTTGAGAAGCGCCATATGACGCTGATTGACGCGCCGCGCCGCGCCGCATTGCTCGCCGGTGTGCAGGGCTTGCACGCGCGTCGTACCGGTGGTGGCTCGGCAGGAAACACGGTGGTGGCGCTGGCGCAATTGGGCGGCAAGGCGTTTTATTCATGCCGGGTGGCGGATGACGATCTCGGCGCGTTTTACCGGGATGATCTTGCCGCCAACGGCGTTGCAAGCAACCTGACCCATACCCAGCCCCATGGCGGGCAAACCGGAATATGCATGGTCATGGTGACGCCGGACGCCGAGCGCAGCATGAGCACGTTCCTGGGGGCCACCGCCGACCTCGACAGCAGTTCCCTGCATCCGCACGATCTGGCGCGTTCGCGCATCTACTACATGGAAGGCTATCTGGCGGC
>CAIOLZ010000009.1 GCA_903859265.1 uncultured beta proteobacterium | reverse complement strand
TTGCTGGCAGCCCAGTCGAGCATCGAGGCGGTCAAGGCGCCCGATTGCGAAACCAGCGCCAGCGTGCCGGACTTCGCCAGCGGCCCGGCAACGCTGGCATTGAGTTGCAGCAGCGGGTTTTGAAAACCCAGTGAATTCGGCCCCAGCAGCTGCACGCTCTCGCGTTTGGCAATTTTCTTGAGTTCCAGCGCTTGCTCCGCGCTGATACCGCTGGAGACGATCAGCGCGCTGCGGCAGGCCATGCGGCCGGCGATTTCCAGTGCTGCCGCCAACTCGGCAGGCTGCAAAGCGATGATGGCAAGGTCCGCGCGGCTCTGCGCCAGGTCGGCCAGTGTGCCGGTGGTGTGGACGTCCAGAAATACCAGCCTGCCACTGAAATGGTGGGCTTTAAGATTGTTCGAAATGGCGCGCGCATGGGCCGTGTGTTGCGCCTCATCACCCGTTTTTCCGGCGAAAACGACGACCGACTGTGGTGCGAAAAGTGGCGTGAGGTAGTGTTTATCCATAGGTTCAATCCGCGCCGATCAGCGCCTTGATGTGCGCTCCCGCACTGCGTCCCAGGGCATTGAGCGCGTAACCGCCCTCGAGGCAGGAAATAACCCGGCCCTGGCAATACTGGCGTGCCACTTCCATGATGCGCTGTGTAACCCACGCGTAGTCTGCATCCACCAGGCCGAGGTTGCCCATGTCATCTTCACGGTGCGCATCGAATCCGGCGGAAATGTAGATCAATTGCGGCCTGAAAGCATCGAGCGCCGGGAGCCACCGCCCCAGCACTGCCTCGCGAAAAGCGGCCCCGCCGGAGCGCGCCGGCAAGCCAACATTAACCATATTGGCAGCGGTGCTGTCGTCGCCGCAAAACGGGTACAGGCCGGTCTCAAAAATCGAGCACATCAAAACACGCGGATCATTTTGAAAGATGTCTTCGCTGCCGTTGCCGTGGTGCACGTCAAAGTCGATCAGCGCCACCCGCTCCAGGCCGTGCTGCGCCAGCGCATGGTGAATGCCAACGGCCACGTTGTTGAAAAAGCAAAAACCCATCGCGGCACTGCGCTCGGCGTGGTGCCCCGGCGGGCGAACGGAGCAAAAGGCTGTGTTTACCGTGTGCTGCATGACCAGGTCCGTCGCCTGCACGACCGCTCCGGCGGCGCGCAATGCGGCCTGCACCGTAAAAGGATTCATCTGCGTATCCGGGTCCACACGCACATAGCCCCCGGACGGTGACGCATCCAGAATCGCTTGCACATATCCGTTGGAATGGGCTCGGCAAAGCTGCTCGGTCGTGGCCAGCGCGGCTTCATAGCTGTGCATATAGTCCAGCAGGCCTGTGGCCACCAGTCGATCGTTGATGGCGCACAGCCGGTTGGGGCATTCCGGATGGTCCGCGCCCATTTCGTGGCGGGCACAGTCAGCGTGGGAAATATAGGCACTGGGCAAGGCGGCTCCTTGAATGTTTCAGAACGCAGCGGCTGATGGATGTTGCACTTTCTTGACGCGGCTCAAGCAAAACGGCATTCTCGCTTGGTCAATTGGCTTCGTGTTTGCCCCAACGCAAGATAATTGCAGCGATGCAAGTCACCCCGATGTCAGAAACCACAGCGTTGCGCGATCCGGACGGGCCAGACATGGCGACCCCAGGTTTGTCCATGGCCTTGGCGGAGGTCGTGCAAGCACGACGATCCATCCGCGGGTTTCTTCCGCGGCCCGTGGCACCCGGATTATTGGAGACCATCGTCACCAGCGCGCGGCGCGCACCCAGTGGCGCGAATTTGCAACCGGGAACTTTTTTGCAGATCACCGGGGCCGTCAGAGAGCGACTCTCCACCAGCTTGTTACAGGCATTTCGCAGCGGGCTGGCTGAAGCCGAGGACTACAGCTATTTCCCCGACCCCATGCCAACGCTGCTGCGCCGCCGTCAGGTGGCCGCCGCACGCGCGCTGTATGACGCGGTGGGCATTGAGCGCGATGACCGCAGCGGTCGGGACCAGCAGTTTGAACGCAATTTTTGTTTTTTCGATGCGCCGGTAGCCATCGTCGTCACCATTGCACGGGATATGGGCGCGGGCTGCTACATGGACCTGGGCATGGCCTTGTACGGCCTGATGCTGGCCGCGCAGTCCCACGGGCTGGCAAGTTGCGGCATCGGGGCACTCGCATCCTATCCAGCGCTGATCCGCCGGGAACTCGGTCTCAAAGACAATGAGGCGATTGTGTGCGGCGTGGCGCTTGGCTATGCGGACCCCAATGCCGCGGTGAACCAGACCGCAACGACCCGCGCCGGGCTCGACAGCTTTTTTCGCGTGATCGGCGCAACGTCAACGCTAGACTCAGACGCACGCGCATGAATAGAAATCAGACGGATCACCAACATATGCACTCGCCCGAGCCGGACAACGCGACCGACAACACCGCTGGCGCCGCGTCAGCAACTGCCTCCAAATGGCAGCAATTGGTCGATTGGCTTTCCTACCAAAACCACCTGCTGGGTTTGCGCGGCCGGGGCGGCGCGATCATCGGCGGCCTGTTGGCACTGTTATGGATCACCTCCGGCATCTACAAAGTGCAACCGGACGAGCAGGGCGTGGTGTTGCGGTTTGGTGGCTTCTCCGAGACGGTGGACCCCGGCCTGCACTACCACTGGCCGTATCCGGTCGAGTCGGTGTATCTGCCCAAAGTCACGCAGGTTAACCAGTTGCAGTTGGGCGTAGGCCGCTCGGGTGCGACCACCAGCGTATCCAATGAAGACTCCCATGACCGGCAAATGCTCACTGGCGACGAAAACATTGTCGAGGCCGAATGCGCGGTGTTCTGGCGCATCCAGGATG
>CAIOLZ010000008.1 GCA_903859265.1 uncultured beta proteobacterium | reverse complement strand
TGCCAAAACGTTCAGACCCAAACAGAAAGGCAATTCCTTGCCCGCGGTCCCGCAGCGCGACCGGGTCACTTTCCACCAGCTTGGCAAAGTGCTCACGTGGCGTCCTGGTGGGTGGGCCGAAATCGCGCGCCGTCATGGCAGTTGCGCACAAGTGCGTCATTCCTTCAAGCCCCTGGTCCAGGGTTTCCACAATGCGCGCCTTGTCCAGCACGTCGAGTGCACCGCTGGCCCGCTGAATGGTTTCCTCCCGGCGAAGCACATTGGCCCACCGCGGAGCAACGAGCACCAAATCATCAAAACCCATGGTCTTCATGGCGCGGGCCGCGGCGCCCACATTGCCGGCATGGCTGGTGTTCAAAAGGACGAATCGCGTCTGCATCGGCTTGCCCGTAAAATAAGACCTTATTGTCGCCGCCTGCATCGCCAGCCGAATCGACCGTTCATAACCTTCACAATTTCTATGTCGCTCAATCTGCACCCTATGGTCAATGTGGCCGTCAAGGCCGCCCGCACCGCCGGCTCCATCATTAACCGCGCCGCACTCGATATTGAATCGGTGCGCGTATCGCAAAAAAAAGCCAACGATTTCGTCACTGAAGTTGACCAGGCAGCAGAGGCAGCGATCATTGAAACTTTGCTGACCGCCTATCCGGGTCACGGCATATGGGCCGAGGAATCGGGCCGCGAACATGGCGCAAAAGATTCCGAATTCGTGTGGATCATCGATCCTCTGGACGGCACCACCAACTTTATCCACGGCCTGCCCGTGTATTGCGTGAGCATTGCGCTGGCGGTCAAAGGCAAGGTCGAGCAAGCGGTGGTGTACGACCCGACACGCAACGACCTCTTTACAGCCACAAAAGGACGCGGGGCGTTTCTGAACGACCGCCGACTGCGCGTGTCCAAGCGCACTGCGCTGAAAGACTCGCTGATTTCTACCGGGTTTCCGTACCGGCAGGGCGATGACTTCGATGACTATCTGACGCTCATGGGTGACGTGATGCAACGCACCGCCGGTCTGCGCCGACCGGGCGCCGCAGCACTCGACATGGCATACGTTGCCGCAGGCTTCACCGACGGATTTTTCGAAAAAGGTCTGCAAGCCTGGGACGTCGCAGCGGGTTCCCTGCTGGTTACCGAAGCCGGCGGATTGGTGGGCAACTTTACCGGCGAAGCCGACTTTCTGGACCAGCAGGAATGTCTGGCTGGCAACCCGCGGGTTTACGCACAGATGGTCAGCATCGTGAGCAAATACAGCAAGTTTGCGGGTGCCAGCGAGAAGGCAGCCGTACGCCAGACCACGCTGACCCGGACCTCCAGAAATCAGCCGGTCGCTCCGGACGGAATGGAGCCGGCTGCACTGTAGAAGGAACCTTGATCAGCCCAGCATGAGCGCCTGCAAGGGGACCGGGCGGCTAAAGAGGTAGCCTTGAAATGACTTGCAGCCACTGTGCAAGAGGAAGGCAAACTGGCCCTCGGTCTCAACACCTTCGGCCACTACGCCGAGGTCCAGGCTTTCGGCCAGATTAAGAATCGTGCGCGCAATGGCCGCATCGTTGGGGTCAACGAGCACGTCCCGCACAAACGACTGATCAATCTTGAGCTGGTCCAGCGGCAGCCGTTTCAGATACGACAGCGACGAGTAACCGGTGCCAAAATCGTCGAGCGCAAAACCTACTCCTATCGAGCGGAGTTCGCCCATTTTTTGTACCGCGTCCTCAATGTCGCTGAGCAAAAGACTCTCCGTCAATTCCAGCTTGAGGCGGTAAGGATTCGCCCCGCTGGTGCGCAACAGGTCCAGCGTCTGGGGACAAAAGTCAGCATGCCTGAATTGCCGCGCACTGACATTGACGGCGATGGTCAGGCGCTCGGTTGCACTATCGGTACTCCAGCGCACCAATTGGGCGCAGGCTTGCTCCAGAACCCATTGGCCCAATGCGATGATCAAACCCGATTGCTCAGCCACCGGAATAAAAACAGCGGGCGAAACCATGCCCCGCGATGGATGCACCCACCGCAACAGCGCCTCGACGCCGACCACCCGGGACTGCGCATCGACCACGGTCTGGTAGTGCAGCACGAATTCCCGGCGCTCCAGTGCCTGGCGTAAATCGTTCTCGAGGCTGGCCCGCGCTGCTGCTGCTGCCTGCATTTCGGGATCGAAAAACCGCAAGGTATTTCGACCAGCTGCCTTGGCCTGGTACATCGCCAAATCAGCCCGCTTCAGCAACTCGTCGAGGGTGTGCAAATGTTGAAAAAACAGCGTCACACCAATGCTCGGCGAGCTATGGTGGCGCAGATCGCCCAACTCGTATTCCGCATTCAGCGCCGCGACAATTTTCTTGCCCACCATCTCGGTCTGGGCCGCCGCTTCCATGGGCGCTTCGCCAATGTCTTCGAGCATCACGACGAACTCGTCACCACCAAGACGCGCCACCGTGTCGAGGCTACGGACACAGCCTTTGAGCCGGCTCGCAACCTGCTTGAGCAACTCGTCGCCGGTTGCATGGCCACGGGTGTCGTTGAGCATTTTGAAATTGTCGAGGTCAATGAACAACAGCGCGCCGTGGGTAATGTGCCGGGCGCTGAATTCCAGCGCCTGCCGCAGCCTGTCGATCAACAGACGGCGATTGGGCAAGCCAGTGAGTGCGTCGAAAAACGCCAGTCGCTCGATGTCGGACTCTGCCTGCTTGCGCTCACTGATATCCCTGCCGGTACCCCGATAGCCCTTGAAGTGGCCTTCACTGTCGAAAATCGGTGTGCCATGCAAGGATACCCACGTCGTTGTGCCGTCGCCGCGTTTGCGCTGCATTTCAAAATCACGAAAAACGGCACGCGCAGCAAGCTGGCGCCGGTGTGCTGCCCAGCCTTCCTCGGACACTCCGTCGTTGCTCACTTCCCAGAGCGTCTTGCCGATATGGCTTTGTCCGAGCAGCGCCTGCAAACGCTCAACGTCGCCGTCAATGCGCACAAAGCGAAAGTTCTCGTCCTGCTCCCAATACCAGTCGCTGCTGAGTTCAGTAAGGCTGCGAAAGCGCGTTTCACTTTCTTTGAGCCGATCCTGAGATTCCTTTTGCGCGGTGATGTCGGTAATCGCACCACACCAAAGAATGGAGCCGTCACCCTGAAGTTCCGGAACCGCATTGATCAACAACCAGCGCGCCGCACCATTGACCGGCCGCGTCAAAAATTCGGTTTGCCAATTGGTACCGGATCGCACCGCGCACATCGCCTCGCCAACCAGACGCGGCACATCGTCACGGTCGATGCGTCTGAACAAATGGCGGCTATCGCTCAAAAACTCTTGCGGGCCAACGCCTAACAACTCCTCGCTACCGGCACTGGCGAAACGCAGTTCCATGCGGGTGGTACCCCAGGATTGAAACTCAATCAGCATGCCCGGAGCGCGGCTGGTAATGCGTTGAATGAAAGCCAGCTGATCGCCCACTGCTTTGAGCGCCATTTTTTCCGCGCTGACTTCCTGTACGACGCCCATCACGGCTTTCAAAACACCCTGTTCAACGTAGCGGTGCATGCGTGAGCGCACCCACAGCACGCGTCCGTCCGGATGGCGCCAGCGGTACTCGACCGTTTGCCCGTCCAACGCCGCGATCGCAGACTCAAACATTGGGCGATCCTCATCGAGCAACCCCTGCATATGCTCTTGGAGCGGCGCAGTGTTGCGGTCGCCAAATCCCGCCATCTCGGCGTAACCTCGCGACATATACACCATTGAATCGCCGGGGTAAGTCACCCAATAGCCAACATTGGCGACCGACTCGGTGAGTTCATAAAGACGCAATTGACGGTT
>CAIOLZ010000007.1 GCA_903859265.1 uncultured beta proteobacterium | reverse complement strand
ATGGGCAGACTCACGTGGCCAGAGAATATCGAACAGGGCCAGCGGCCTCGGCCGCCCTTGCAGCTTTTGTGCGTTGGCGGCAATTGCGCGGCTCATGAGCACCACAAAAGCCGCGCACAACACGGGAAACACCAGATTGGCAACGGAGGATGGTCCGCCAAAAACACCCTCCAAAGCCGCTTCATCGGCGATCAGCCTGCCCGCCACGCCACCCAAAATAGCAGCTCCCAGCCACAAAAAATTCGGAAAAGCGTCCAGCAAGCGAGACACGTAAACGCTGCCAAACATCAGCATGGGAAGGCTCAGCAACAGGCCGATCAACAGCATCTGCCAATTGTTTTGGGTCACCGCCGACAAGGCCAGCACGTTGTCCAGGCTCATCACAATGTCAGCCAGTACGATAGTTTTGGCTGCCGCCCAGAGGTCATGGGTCTCGGAAGACGGCAGATGGACTCTGCGCGGGTTGTGGTTTTTGACGATCAGGTCAATGGCGATTTTGAGTAGTGTGAGTCCGCCAATGAGCTTGAGCAGCGGCAACTGCATCAGCAAATTGGCACAACTGGTAAAAACCATGCGCGTCAGCAGCGCACCGATGACCCCCAGCAGCAAGGCCTTGGGCTGCAGCGCCGGGCGCAATCCCCTGCACGCCAGCGCAATCACGATGGCGTTGTCGCCGCTCAAAAGCAGGTCCATCAGCACCACACCGAGTGCCATGTTCAAGGACCATGTGGAAGAATCCAATTCCACCTTACTTACGGCCCGAGGGGTTCGGGCCCGATTTCAGGTCCTTGAGAAACTCGGTGTCCGGTGACAAAAAGAGTACCGGACCACTCTCGGCCAGGGCGTTGCGGTAGGTTTGCAGGGAACGGTAAAGCCGGTAGAACTGCGGATCGCGGCCAAATGCGTCGGACAGAATCTGGTTGGCTTGTGCGTCTGCCTGACCCTTGCTGATCTTTGCAATACGCTGCGCCTCCGAGAGGATGGCCGACTTTTCCTTGTCGGCCTTGGACTGAATTTGCTGTGCCCACTCGGCACCTTGTGCACGCAGTTCCTTGGCCTCGCGCTGGCGTTCGGATTTCATGCGTTCATAGATGGCCTGGCTGGTTTCCAGTGGCAAATCGGCTTTGCGAAAACGCACTTCAGAGACTTCAACGCCCAGTGACTGGGCTTTTTGCTGTACTTCCGCCTGAATGCGGGCCACTATTTTGGTTCGGTCTTCTGAAAGCAGGGACGGCAAGTTCACTTGCCCCAATTCCCTGCGCAGCGATGAACTTACCAGTTGCCCCAGCTGTGCATTGGCCTGATCAACCGTGCGCAGCGATTGGTAGAAGTGCAGCGGATCGGCAATCCGGTATCGCGCGTAAGTCTGTACCTCAATGCGTTTTTGGTCGCCCAAAATGACTTGCTCAACCGGCGGCTCAAGCAGCAACTGGCGCTTGTCGTAGAGGTTGACGGCGTCTATCAGCGGCACCTTGAATTTGAGCCCCGGAGTGGTGATGACACCGGCTGGAGCGCCCAGACGAATAATCAGGGCCTGCTCGGTTTCAGACACTACGTAGGCTGTCATCGAAATGGCCCAAACCACGGCCAGGCAGGCCACGGATGCCCAAAGGGTACCGCGCTTCATTTGGCTGACTCCTTGTTGCCGTCTTTGCCCTTGTCGTTGAGGTTCATATAGGGCATCACAGCGGAGGCGCCTTTACCAGTGGTGTCCACGATGACACGCGTGGCTTTTTTGAGCAATTCATCCGTGCTTTCCATATAGAGCCGCCATGCGGTGACATCCTTGGACTTGGCGTAGCTGTTATAGACCGACATAAAGCCCTTGGCGTCGCCTTCGGCCAGTTTGACCGCCTGCTCTTTGTAGGCCTCGGCCTCCTGGGTGATTTTGGACGCTTCGCCCCTGGCGCGCGGCAGTATGTCGTTGGCGTAGGAGTCCGCGTCATTGCGGGCGCGTTCCTGGTCGGCACGGGCCCTTTGCACATCGTTGAAGGCATCAATCACCGCTGCCGGCGGATCAACCCGCTGCAGTTGTACTTGCAGCACCAGGATTCCAGCGTGTTCCCGGTCCAGCAGGGTTTGCATCAGCGCACGCGTCTGGTCTGCAATTTGCTGGCGTTTGTCTGACATGGCTGACTGAATCGGCGTTCTGCCGATGATTTCCCGCAACGCACTTTCCGCGGTGATGCGTACCGAGGCCTCCGGCGCCTTCACGCGAAACAAAAAGTCCTTGGCGTCCTGGATGCGCCAGAACACCGCGCACTCGGCTTCGACGATGTTCTCGTCACCGGTCAACATTTGCCGGTCATGGGAGTCTTCGTTGGATAGGCTGGTGGTCGCACCCGAGCGGCTTACGCCCAACTGCAACTGGTTAACCTGCGTGACTTTGGGCAATAGCACCGACTCGACCGGATACGGCCAGTGGTAATGCAGTCCGGGGTCCACCGTCTCCGAAAAACCACCAAACCGCAACACCACACCCTGCTCGTCCGGTTGCACTTTGTAGATGCCGGAGGTGATCCATAACAGTGCCAACAGGCCGCCGATGATCGCGCCGCCCCGGCCGCGCAAACCCAGCAGGTGGCTTTGGT
>CAIOLZ010000006.1 GCA_903859265.1 uncultured beta proteobacterium | reverse complement strand
GGCTACCGATACGTTGTTGCACGCGGTTGATTTTTATGCCGGCTTTTATAGTGGCCTATACCCCCATGTGGCAAAAATTCACGGCTGTTTTGGGCACGACGTTCTGGCCTTTATCTACCTTACCAATCCGGAACTCTTCGAGCTGGAGCAGGGACGGATCCGGGTGGCAACCGAGGGCCTCGCACAAGGGCAGACGATGATGCACCGCAAAACATTTGACTACCCGCAAGCCGGCTGGGGCAACGCCGTTCCTGCAACGCAAGTTTGCATGCAGGTCAACGCGCAAGCCTGCAACGAGGTCCTGGAAGCCACACTGATGCGTGACTGGCTTACGCATTAAGGAAAACGGTATGCCCGATAGCCCCTGGGACCTGCCCATCGTCGATTTTCAAAGCACGAGTGCACCCGCGGATTTTTGCCGCAGCCTGCATGAAACCGGCTTTGCCGTGCTCAAAAATCACCCGCTGGACCAAACTTTGGTGGAGGGCATCTACGCCGAATGGCTGGCTTTTTTTCTAAGCCCCGCCAAGGAAAAATATTCGCAAAACGCTGTCCAGTTCGACGGCTATTTCTCGACCCGGATATCGGAAACTGCCAAAAACCACCGCCATAAGGATGTGAAAGAGTTTTTTCATATCTACCCGTGGGGACGCTATCCCGCAGAGGTCAGCGATGCTGCCCTGCGCTACCACGCCCTTGGCAGCCAGCTCGCCGCGCAGTTGCTCAACTGGGTGGAAGAACACTCACCAGCCGCCATCAAAGCGGGCTACTCCATGCCCCTGCCCTCGATGCTGCTGGGTAGCGACCATACGCTGCTGCGCGTGCTGCATTACCCACCGCTGACCGGACAGGAGCCAGCCGCCGCCTTGCGTGCAGCACCGCATGGCGACATCAACTTGCTCACGCTGCTGCCGGCTGCAACGGAGCCGGGGCTTCAGGTGCTCGGCAAGGACGCGCAATGGCATGACGTGCCCTGCGACTTCGGCCTGCTGATCGTCAACATCGGGGATATGCTGGAAGAAGCCTCAGGCGGCTACTTTCCCTCGACCGTGCATCGCGTGCTCAACCCGACCGGTGAGGCCGCCAGGAAATCACGCGTATCACTGCCGCTGTTTTTGCACCCTCGTCGCGAAGTGGTGTTGTCGGCCCGACACACAGTGGGCAGCTATTTTGACGAGCGCATGCGTGAGTTGCGGGGCGAATAGGTGTATATGCCCAAAGAGCATATCAACATAGCCAAAAAATAGTTCCCGATATAAGCGCTAGACTCTAAAGTTCGACCAATGCATGAATTGGCGTTTGTTGTTGCCGGCTTTTTTGTCGGTTGTGTGGTGGGCTTGACCGGCGTTGGGGGCGGGTCACTCATGACGCCCATTCTCATATTCTTTTTCGGAATCAAGCCCTACATGGCGGTGGGAACAGATTTGCTGTTTGCTGCGGTTACCAAGTTGGGCGGAACCGTCAAAGCTGCAAGGTCCGGTCTGGTGGACTGGCGCATCGTTATCAGTTTGTCGGCAGGCAGCTTGCCAGCAGCACTTCTGACTTTGTATTTGCTGCACGAATTCGGCGCCAACAGCAACGCGGTGCAATCGGTGATGACGACGACCCTGGGCGCGGCTTTGCTGCTAACCGCTGCCGCAACACTTTACAAGGCGGTTCGTGGCAAGGCAGGTCCAAAGCAGATTGCCCTGGGCGATGAAGCTGCCGCATTGAAACCCTTGCACTGGAGCTTGCCCCCCTTGTTTGGAGCCCTTATTGGAGCGCTGGTAACGCTGACTTCGGTAGGCGCGGGAGCGATCGGCGTCACAGTTTTAATGATTCTGTTTCCGCTCCTGCCGCTGCGCCGCATTGTTGCCGACGACATCGCTTACGCGGTGCCACTAACGCTGGTCGCCGGCCTGGGCCACGCATCGATCGGCTCTGTGGATTGGGATATGCTCCTGAGCTTGCTCGCGGGCTCATTGCCCGGAATCTGGCTTGGATCCCACCTGATTGCACGCACACCCGAGCGCTTCATTCGCGCCCTTTTGTCTGTCCTGCTGGCCTATGCCGGCCTCAAGTTAATCGCCATCTGACATGTACCAGTACACCGAATTCGACCGCCAGTTCATACGCGCTCGCGCTGCCCAGCACCGGGACCAACTGGAACGCAACCTCGCGGGCGTGCTCAGTGATGACGAGTTCCGTCCCCTGCGCCTGCAAAACGGCTGGTACGTGCAACGCTACGCACCCATGCTGCGCGTTGCAGTGCCCTATGGTGAATTGTCCTCCGCACAACTGCGCGTACTCGCCCGTATCGCGCGTGAATACGACCACCCCAGCAAGGAGGTTTTCGACAAGGCCATCGGCACCCAAGCCACTTGGGGCACCACCCATCTGCCGGTGGGTTATGGCCATTTCACCACCCGCCAGAACGTCCAGTTCAACTGGATCCCGCTGAGCAAAAGCGCCGATGTCATGGACCTGCTGGCCACCGTGAACATGCACGGAATTCAGACCAGCGGCAACTGCATTCGCAACATCACCAGTGATGAGCTCGCCGGAGTTGCTCCGGACGAAATTGCCGATCCTCGACCCTTTGCCGAAATACTGCGCCAGTGGAGCACCCTGCACCCAGAGTTCGCCTATTTGCCGCGCAAATTCAAGATCGCCATCACCGGTGCTACAGCCGACCGTGCTGCCACTTACTGGCATGACGTCGGACTGCACCTGATTAAAAATGCAGCAGGCGAGCTGGGGTTCAAGGTACTGGTCGGCGGCGGCATGGGGCGTACCCCGGTGATTGGCTCCACGATCCGCGAATTTTTGCCGTGGAACCAGATCATGAATTTCCTGGAAGCGGTGGTGCGGGTTTACAACCGCTGGGGCCGGCGCGACAACATCTACAAGGCACGCATCAAGATTCTGGTCAAGGCTGAGGGCCAGCGTTACATTGACGAAGTCGAAGCCGAATACCAGCAAATCCTGACCGTGGACGGCGCGCCCCACACGATCACGCAAGCAGAACTTGATCGCGTTGCTGCCTCGTTTGAACCACCCAGAAGGGTTGCAGCAGGCGCTGTGTCCCCACTGGCGACGGTCCCCGCCGACCGCCAGAACGACTATGCACGCTGGCTCCAGCAAAACGTGGCGGCCCATAAAGACCCCGCTCTGCGGGCAGTCACCCTGTCCTTCAAACGACTGGGGCAGGCACCAGGCGACGCCGACGCCGACCAGCTCGATACCGCAGCCGATCTG
>CAIOLZ010000005.1 GCA_903859265.1 uncultured beta proteobacterium | reverse complement strand
TCAACTTTCCCGCCATGGTGCCCTTGTGGATGTGGCCCATGGCCGTGGCCTGCGGCAACTGCTTCATCCTCAAGCCCTCCGAGCGCGACCCCAGCAGCACCCTGCGCATTGCCGAACTGGCACTGGAAGCCGGCCTGCCGCCGGGCGTGCTCAATGTGGTCAACGGTGACAAGGAAGCTGTGGACACGCTGCTTACCGACCCGCGGGTCAAGGCCGTGAGCTTTGTCGGTTCTACCCCGATTGCCGAATATATTTATTCCGTCGGCTGTTCCCATGGCAAACGGGTTCAAGCACTGGGTGGCGCCAAAAATCACGCCGTTGTGATGCCAGACGCCGACGTGCCCAACGCAGTCAACGCACTGATGGGCGCGGCCTTTGGCTCATGCGGCGAGCGCTGCATGGCCATTCCGCTGGTGGTGGCGGTGGGCGACGAAACGGCCGACGCTGTCATTGCGGGCCTGAAAGCCGAAATGGCCAAAATGACGGTGGGCTCCGGCTTTGACGCCAAGAGCGACATGGGCCCGCTGGTCACCAAACCGCATTTCGAAAAGGTCAAGGGCTACGTGGATCAGGGCGTGGCCGAGGGCGCGAAACTGCTCGTTGACGGGCGCGGCGTCAAAGTAGCCGGCCATGAAGAAGGCTACTTTCTGGGTCCGTGCCTGTTTGACAACGTCAAGCCCGGCATGAAGATTTACCAGGAAGAAATTTTCGGACCGGTACTGGGCGTGGTGCGTGTCAAAACGCTGCAAGAAGCCATGAACCTGATTGACGCCCACGAATACGGTAACGGCACTTGCATCTTCACGCGCGACGGCGAGGCTGCACGCTATTTCAGCGACAACATTCTGGTTGGCATGGTCGGCGTCAACGTGCCCCTGCCCGTGCCGGTGGCTTACCACTCCTTTGGCGGATGGAAACGCTCGCTGTTCGGCGATCTGCACGCTTATGGCCCCGATGCTGTGCGCTTCTACACCAAGCGCAAAACCATCACGCAGCGCTGGCCGTCAGCCGGTGTTCGTGAAGGCACGGTGTTCAGCTTCCCCAGCAGTCGCTAAAGCTCAAGACACCGCCAGCCGCCATGCGGTGGATGCACCCCTATTGCGGCTGCAGCGTCTTGAGCACCATGCTCGAAATAAGTTCATGTGCGGCTGTGAAGTCGCGGTCTTCCAGCTTCGGCTTTCCCATGAACAGCGCGAACTGAGTGGCCAAGTCGGCATAGGCTTGGGTCGTTGACCAAATCACAAACATCAAGTGGGTGAAATCGACCCGCGCGATCTTGCCCTGCCTGGCCCAGCGGTCAAAGGTACGCACATCTGCCCTCAGGCGCGGTATCACTGACTTCGCCAAGATATCCGAAAAGTGCACTGCACCCCCAATCACTTCGCGCGTGAAAACCGCAGAACCTAGCGGGCGCTCCTGTGAAAAACGCAGTTTGGCGAGCACGTAGTTGCGAATTGCAGTCTGGGGATCGTCCTGACGCGCCAACTCGTCCATGCTTTCCAGCCACGACTTCAGCACATTGTTGAGCACCGCCCGATAGAGCTCCTCTTTGCTTGCGTAGTAGTACAGCAAGTTCTGCCGACTAACGCCCAAGGCAGTCGCGATGCTGTCTAGTGACACCCCCTCAAAGCCGCACCGGGCAAATTGTCCCTCTGCTTCCAGAAGGATGTTTTCGACCTTGCGCAGCCGCGCAGCCCTGGGTGCGGCAGGGATTTTGCTTGCTGGCATTTCATGTCCGGACATGCCGTGATTTTGGCGGATTTGGGTGCAAGTTTGCTTGCTTCAAAAAAAGCCCAGACATGCGGGTTTTTACTGTTATGTAAATTTTACTAATTAGTAAAAATTTACATCCTACCAAGCATAAGGATCCCTATGCCGCCCATCGCTCCCAAAGAAGTGACGACAAAAACCTGCGGACTGCACGCCGCACGGCTGAATCTTGCGGACTACGCCGCCAACTTTGCCGATGCGCATCCGCGCTTGACGCACGCTCAGGCCATGATCGAATCCGAGCGTTGTTACTACTGCTACGACGCACCGTGCACAGCGGCCTGTCCCACCGGTATCGATATCCCCACCTTCATCCAGCGCATCGCACAGGAAAACAACCGCGGCGCAGCAAAGACCATTCTCGAAGCGAACCCGCTTGGGGGCATGTGCGCACGTGTCTGCCCAACCGAAGTCTTGTGCGAGCAGGCCTGTGTGCGCAACAGCAACGAAGAAAAGCCGGTCGAGATTGGCGCCTTGCAGCGTTACGCCACCGACATGTACTTTGCAAACCCTGGTCAACCTTTGTTCACGCGCGCGCCTTCGAGTGGCTTTCGGGTCGCGGTCGTCGGCGCGGGGCCGGCTGGTCTGGCGTGCGCGCACACTCTGGCGCGCAACGGTCACAGTGTGGAACTGCTGGAGGCAAACGACAAGCTTGGCGGCCTCAACGAATACGGCTTGGCCACCTACAAGACGGCCGGAAACTTCGCCCAACAGGAAATTGCATGGCTCTTGTCCATTGGCGGCATCACCGCGCATTGCAACCAGCAACTTGGCCGCGACTTCAGCCTCGAGCAACTGCTCGAAAATCACGACGCGGTGTTTCTGGCCTTGGGTTTGCAAGGGGTGAACGCGCTCGGTACGTCCGCCCCCGACATACCGGGTATCGCGAATGCGGTGGACTTTATTGCGGAATTACGACAGGCCGACGATCCGGCCAAGGTACCGGTCGGTCGCAGAGTGGTAGTCATTGGCGGTGGCATGACCGCCGTTGATGCGGCTGTGCAAGCCCGCTTGCTCGGAGCCGAAGAAGTCACCATCGCCTACCGGCGCGGTGCCCAGGCCATGTCGGCTTCAACCGTGGAGCAGGAATGGGCGCTTACTCACGGCGTCAACATTCGCCACTGGGCCAGCCCCAAAGAAATTTTGAGCGATTCCGGTCAACTCGCGGGCGTGCGCTTTGCCGGGACGGCAATGCAGCAGGGGCATTTGGTCGAAACCGGTGAAGACTTTGTGCTGCAAGCCGACATGCTGCTCAAGGCAATCGGCCAAAACTTCATCAAGGAGCCCGTCGGCGCGCAGATCGCCTTGCAAGACGGGCGCATCCGCACCGATGAAGACGGTCACACGAGCCATCCCCGGGTCTGGGCAGGGGGCGATTGCCGGGCCGGGGGGCGCGACCTGACGGTAGAGGCGGTCGAGCACGGCAAACGGGCCGCTCTCTCCATTAACAACGCACTGCGCAACCGCGCCTGAGGGACTTCACATGGCCAACTTGTTCACCAATTTCATCGGTATCCAAAGTCCCAATCCTTTCTGGCTTGCCTCGGCGCCGCCCACTGACAAAGAGGTCAATGTGTGCCGCGCATTTGAAGCGGGATGGGGCGGAGTGGTCTGGAAGACTTTGGGTCAGGACCCTGCCGTAGTCAACGTGAACGGGCCGCGCTACTCAACCCTGATGTCACAGGACAGACGCGTGATCGGTCTGAACAACATCGAACTGATCACCGACCGGCCGCTGCAAACCAACCTGGACGAAATCCGTCGCGTCAAACGCAACTGGCCGGACCGCGCCGTCGTGGTTTCATTGATGGTGCCGGTAGAGGAACAAACCTGGAAAACCATCCTGTCACAAGTGGAAGACGTGGGCGCCGATGGCGTTGAATGCAACTTTGGCTGTCCCCACGGCATGAGCGAGCGGGGTATGGGCGCGGCCGTGGGTCAAGTCCCGGAGTATGTGCAGCGCATCGCCGAGTGGTGCAAGCACTATTCAAAATTGCCCGTCATCGTCAAATTAACGCCCAATATCACTGACATCCGCACTACCGCGCGCGCCGCAAGGGCTGGCGGGGCCGATGCGGTCAGCCTGATCAACACCATCAATTCCATCATGGGTGTTGATTTGGATCGCATGGCCATGCACCCCAACACCGATGGATGGGGCTCACACGGTGGCTATTGCGGACCCGCGGTGAAGCCCATTGCGCTGAACATGACCGCTGAAATCGCGCGTGACCCGCAGACCCATGGGATGCCTATTTCCGGCATTGGCGGGATCACCACCTGGCGCGACGCAGCCGAATTCATTGCGCTGGGTTGCGGCAACGTACAAGTCTGCACAGCGGCCATGGTGTACGGCTTCAAAATTGTGCAAGACATGTGCGACGGGCTCTCCAACTTTATGGACCAAAGGGGTTACACCAGCATCGAGGACTTCAAGGGCAAGGCCGTGCCCACGGTGAAGGACTGGAATCTGCTCAACCTCAACCATATCGAAAAGGCCGTAATCAATCAGGACAACTGCATTCAGTGTGGACGTTGTCATGTGGTGTGCGAAGACACCTCGCACCAGGCCATTTTTGCCACCAGGGACGGGAAGCGCCACTTTGAGGTCAACGAAGCCGAGTGTGTGGGCTGTAACCTTTGCGTGTCCATTTGCCCCGTGCCGGACACCTTGTCGATGCGCGTCCTGCAAAAAGGCGAGGTCGACTTGCGCACGGGCAAGCCAGTCAGTGGCGAATACGCCAATTGGACGACCCATGCCAACAATCCGGCACGTGTCGCAGCTTAGATGAATATTGCACCACCGATACAGATCAATGAGCAAAACTATTATTTCGGCTAATTCCGTCAACTTGTGGAACGAAGACCTGGCGCCAACCACCCAAAGTCAACGCACCTGGAGGTGGTACCACTACGCCGCACTGTGGGTCGGGATGGTGATGTGCATCCCGGCCTACACGCTCGCTGCCAGCCTGATCGACAGCGGGATGTCCTGGCAGCAAGCGGTGGGCACCGTCCTGCTGGGCAATCTGATTGTTTTACTTCCCATGTTGCTGATCGGCCATGCCGGTGCCAAATACGGGATTCCCTATGCCGTGCTGGCGCGCGCTTCATTTGGCACACACGGTGCCAAGTTGCCAGCCGTGCTGCGCGCCCTGGTCGCGTGCGGTTGGTACGGCATTCAGACCTGGTTTGGAGGCATGATGATCTACACCCTGATGGGAGTCATTACCGGCCATCCGCCGGGAGGCGACCCTATCGCCGGACTCGGTATCAACGCCTCGCAACTTGTTTGCTTTCTGCTGTTCTGGGCCATTGAGTTCTATTTTGTGCTGCACGGCATCGACTCGATTCGCAAACTGGAGACATACACCGCGCCAATCAAAATCCTGATCTGCTTCGCCTTGCTCTACTGGGCTTACGACAAGGCGGGAGGCTTTGGCCCCATCCTTGATCAGCCCTCACAGTTCGTCGAAGGTGGCAAACAGGCCGGGCAATTCAGCGCCGTGTTCTGGCCCTCACTGACCGCCATGGTGGGTTTTTGGGCAACACTTGCGCTGAATATTCCGGATTTCACGCGATTCGCCAAATCGCAGCGGGACCAGGTGCTGGGTCAGGCTATTGGTCTGCCGCTGCCAATGGGTTTGTTGGCGACGCTTGCGGTATTTGTAACCTCCGCCACGGTCGTGATTTATGGCAAGGCACTGTGGGATCCCGTAGACGTCGCCAGCCGCATGACCGGTGCGGCCGTGCTGATTGCACTGCTGATTTTGCTGATCGACACGGTCAGCGTGAATTTGGCTGCCAACCTGGTCGGACCCGCCTATGATTTTTCAGCCCTCCACCCGAAGCGCATCAGCTACAAAGCCGGAGGCTGCATCACGGCCGGGCTGGCGGTTGTCATGATGCCCTGGAAGATTCTGGAGTCGTCGCAGGGCTATATCTTCACCTGGCTGATTGGCTACTCGGCCCTGCTGGGGCCTGTCGCCGGCATCTTGATGGT
>CAIOLZ010000004.1 GCA_903859265.1 uncultured beta proteobacterium | reverse complement strand
CAGCCGCAGCGCGTCGGCAGCGTCCGCACCACCGACCCAGACATGGCGGAACAAGGTTTCACACACATAGCGGTTAGGCAAGCCCTCGGGATCGGTCGCCAGCGCGAGGCGCAGCAAACCCAGCGGATTGAACGGATGGGTTGCCGGCATCTGAAAATCGATTCCCTGCTGATGCGCCAGCCACTGCACCTGACGATAGGTCCATTCGCGCTTGGCCGGAATTTCAGCGGGGCCCAACTGGCCGTAGTGGCGCAGCAAACCGGCAAACAGGATGGGCTTGTAAGTCACCGAAACACTGTGGCCCTGCAGCGCCGCTGGCAAGGCTTCAAACGCGAGGTAGGCATAGGGCGAAACGAAATCAAGATAAAAGGTGATGTGTTTCACGCCAGGTCCCCTTGCAGCCGCTTTTCAATCCGGCTCCAGATCACCCTGCGTGCAGGGTCCTCCACTTTGGACCAGGCGATGATTTCGTCGATGGTTCGCAGACAACCCAGACACACGCCGCTGGCCGTATCCATGCGGCAAACCGATACGCAAGGCGACATAAAACTGGATCCCGCCGAGCGCACCGCAGCACACCGGTCCGACAAGAGCTTGCGTGCCGCAGTCGGCATGTCGGCCAGTGGTGCCTGTACCACGTCGGATTCGATCGTATCGACCAATTCGCACAGCACCTGCGGGCTGAGTTGAAACACCGCGTGCGGGTGACCCGCCGCGGCCCAGATGTCTTCAAAGCGAAACAAGTCTTCATCCACCAGCGTGATGCACGGGCTGGCGTGGCCGACCGGCGACACGCCGCCAATCGAAAACCCGGTGGCCGCCTTGACAAATGCGGCATCCGCACGCGCCAGCGGCCCGACCTGCGCTTCGACCTTGCGCTGGTCAACCCGGCGGTCGCCAGAGGTCACAACCAGCACGGGCGCATCGTCTGCCACCCGTCTGAAAACAATGCTTTTTGCAATCTGGCCCAGCGCAACACCGAGAGCATCGGCGGCTTGTTGCGCAGTGCGCGCAGCCTCCTCCAGCATCTGCGGCGCATGCGCGTGTCCGCGCGCCTGAAGCACAGCGCTGACCTGCAGAACGCCCTGGGGCAATGGTTTCAACTCGGAGGCGCACATTCTTCAAAAACTCCCGGGGGTACGGTGCTCAGGCACGTTTGCCAATGATCGCGCTGGCCACGCGCGATTGCGTTTTGCGACCCAGTGCATCGCTGATGTAACAGCCTGCATCGATCAGGCGATCCAGATCGATGCCGGTATCGATGTCCATACCGCGCAACATATAAACCACGTCCTCCGTCGCCACATTGCCGGTGGCGCCTTTGGCATAAGGGCAACCGCCCAGACCCGCCACCGAGGTGTCAAACTGCCAGATGCCCAGTTCCAGGCTGGCCAATGTGTTGGCCAACGCCTGCCCGTAGGTGTCATGGAAGTGTCCTGACACGGCATCGAGGGGAAAGTGTCGCAACGCGGCTTCGAGCGCGCGTTGCACCTTATGCGGCGTCCCCACGCCAATCGTGTCGGCCACGCCCACGTGCTGCACGCCGATCTCACGCATCAGCCGCGCCACCATGGCGACCCGGTCGGGCGACACGTCGCCTTCGTAAGGGCAGCCCACCGCGCACGAAATCGCACCCCGCACCGAAATTCCGTGTTGCTGTGCCCCGGCAACCACTGGACGAAAGCGCTCGATGCTCTCGGCGATCGAGCAGTTGATGTTCTTCTGACTGAACGCCTCACTGGCCGCGCCGAAAACGACGATTTCATCCGGCGAGGTCTTGAGCGCCGCCTCAAAGCCTTGCAGATTGGGTGTGAGAACCGAATAGCAACCGCCGGACTGGCGCGCAATGCCGGCCATGACCTCGGCGTTATCTGCCATTTGCGGCACCCATTTCGGCGACACAAAACTGGTGACCTCGATGTTTTTCAAGCCGGCATCCTGTAGCCGGTGCACCAGCGCAATCTTGACCTCTGCAGGCACCGCCTGCTTCTCGTTTTGCAGACCGTCACGCGGGCCAACATCAACCAATTTGACAGAGCTGGGATAGGACATGGTGTGGTTGGAATAGATTGGGGAAAGAATGCCAAAAACGCGCTGGCTCCGGGTATCGGATCTTAATGCGGGTCGCTAATAGCCGCTGGCGCGGTCCACCATACCGGCAACCGCCTCGCCGCGCTCCAGCGTACGCAATTTTTGGGCAATTTGCGTGATGCTTTGCTGCCGCAACGTCTGGGCCGAGACATGTGGCGTCACGGTGACTTTGGGATGGCGCCAGAAGGGATGGTCCGCTGGCAAGGGTTCGGTATGAAACACGTCCAGCGTTGCGCCGGACAGATGGCCGCTGTCGAGCAAAGCCAGCAGGTCATCGTCCACCAGATGGGCACCGCGTGCGACGTTAATCACCACGCCGCCGGGCCGCAGTTGCGCCAAAGTATGTCGGTTGAGGATGCCGCGGGTGTCCGGCGTAAGCGGTATCAGACACACCAGAACTCTGGTCGCCGCCAAAAATGCGGGCAGTTGCGCGCGCCCGTGAAAGCACTCGATACCGTCGAGCGCCTTGGCAGTCCGGCTCCAGCCGTTGACAGGAAACTCGAACTGGCGCACGGCCTGCGCCACCCGCGCGCCCAGTACGCCCAGTCCCATGATGCCCACCGGAAAATCAGTGCGTGCCGGCGGCTCGATGGGCTGCCAGCGGCCCGTCTGCGCGATGGCGGCGTAATGGTCCAGCCCCCGGTAAGCGCGGATGATGGCATGGCACACGTACTCGGCCATCTGCGCTGCCATCCCGGCGTCGTCCAGGCGCACCAGCAGTGTGGTCGGCGCGATTTGCAGCTTTAACAGCGCATCCACGCCAGCCCCGATATTGAAGGCCGCCTTCAGACCGGGCTGCTGGTCAAAAAAGTCTTGCGGTGGCGCCCAGACCACGGCGTAATCGGCCACCGGATCTCCGCTGCGCCACAATGAAACATCAGCCTCGGGCAATGCCGCACGCAGACCGTCGAGCCATGGATCGGCGTTGGTGTTGGTGCAGCAAAAAGCAAGGCGCGTCATATTGGCGCGACAGGCGTTTGCAAGCGCAACAGCTCCGCGCCTTCGGTGACCTGATCTCCCGGCGCAAACAGCACTTCGCCCACAATGCCATCGGCAGGCGCTGCAATGGTGTGCTCCATCTTCATGGCCTCCATGACTGCCAGAGCCTGGCCCTTGCGCACGGCGTCGCCGGCCTTCACCGCCATCGACACTACTTTACCGGGCATGGGCGCGGTCAGGCGGCCCACTTCGGCATGCGCTTCACCGGCGTGGGCCAGTGCGTCGATCGCGGTGATCCGGGTCGAACCGCTGTTGGTAAATACATGAAATACATCGCCTTCACGATAGACCCAAACAAGCAGGCGCCGTGGTCCCCACTGAAGGTCAAAGGCATGGTCGTCACCGGCCAGAAATTGAAAAACAGCGCACGCGCCTTCCACCTCAAGCACCCATGGACCCGATGGTGCGCCATCGGCCGCGCCGGTGCTGGTATTTTTGCGCAACACCACCGAGTGGGTCGCTTCCTGAAACCCAACGCTGAAACCGCGTTGGTAAGCGCCGTGCGAACGCCAGCCATCGCGCCGCGCCCAGGGATCCACCCAGCCGCTGCGGTCCGTACCTTTCGCCGCTTGCTGCTCGGCATGCAGCGTGGCCGCAACCAGTGCAGCGGCGGCGATCTGCAAGCCCACGGTCTCGCGGCTGAACAAAACCCCGGCCTCGCGCGCAATCAGGGCGGTGTCCAGATCCGCGTTGGCGAACGAGGGTGTTCGCACCACCCGGCGCAAAAACTCGACATTGGTCGGCAATCCAACGATATGGGTCTGCTTCAAAGCGGTTTCCATGCGGGCCAGCGCCTCTTGCCGGGTCGCTCCATGCACGATCAGCTTGGCCACCATCGAGTCATAAAACGGGCTGATCGCGTCCCCCTGGCGTACGCCTGAATCCACCCGCACAGCGCCCGGTGCCCGGTCGAACGCGCTGCTGTCTGGCAGCGCATACACCTGCAAGGTCCCCGTAGCGGGCAGGAATTGCTTGTCAGGGTTTTCGGCACAGATGCGCGCTTCAATCGCATGCCCCTGAATGGCCAGCGCCTCCTGGCGCAAGGGCAGCGGCTCACCGTTGGCGACGCGCAATTGCCACTCCACAAGGTCCAGACCGGTAATGGCTTCGGTCACCGGATGCTCCACCTGCAAGCGCGTATTCATTTCCATAAAGTAGAACGCGCCTATGGTGCTGCCGTCGGTCTTGCTGCCCGGTTCCACAATAAATTCAACCGTGCCGGCCCCGACGTAGTTCACCGCGCGCGCAGCCGCAACAGCGGCGGCTCCCATTTGCAGTCGCAGCGCGTCGGTCATGCCCGGCGCGGGCGCTTCCTCCAGCACTTTCTGGTGACGCCGCTGCACCGAGCAATCGCGCTCAAAGAGATGCACATAGTTGCCGTGCATGTCTCCAAAAACCTGAATCTCGATATGCCGCGGGCGCTGCACATATTTTTCAATGAGCACCGCGTCATCGCCAAAACTGCTGCTGGCCTCGCGCTTGCAACTCGCCAGCGCTTGCGCAAAGTCCGTTGCAGACTCCACCACGCGCATACCCTTGCCGCCACCGCCTGCACTGGCTTTGATCAGCACCGGATAACCGATTGCATCTGCTGCCTGCTGCAACACTTCAGGGTCCTGATTGGCTGCGTGGTAGCCGGGCACCAGTGGCACGCCCGCACGTTCCATCAACTGCTTGGCTTCGGCTTTGAGTCCCATGGCAAGAATCGCCGACGCCGGTGGCCCGATAAACACCAGGCCGGCTTTGGCACAGGCCTGTGCGAACTCCTCGTTCTCGCTCAAAAAACCATAGCCGGGATGGATCGCCTGCGCGCCGGTAGCCTGTGCTGCGGCAATGATTTTTTCCCAGCGCAAATAGCTCTCCCTGGGGGCACTGTTGCCGATGTGCACCGCTTCATCGCAGGCCTGCACATGCTTGGCATGGGCATCGGCGTCGGAGTACACCGCGACCGTTTGAATCGCCATGCGCCGCGCAGTTGCCGCTACGCGGCAGGCGATTTCGCCGCGATTGGCAATCAGAATTTTGTTGAACATGGGGCGTCTCTTTCTACATCCGGAACACGCCGAATTTGGTGTCGGCAATCGGCGCATTGAGCGAAGCGCTCAAGCCCAATGCCAGCACCCGTCGGGTGTCGGCGGGGTCAATAATGCCGTCGTCCCACAGCCGCGCGGTGGCGAAATAGGGGTGGCCCTGCACCTCATACTGGTTACGGATCGGGGATTTGAAGGCTTCCTCGTCTTCCATGCTCCACGGCTCGCCTTTGGCCTCCAGCGCGTCGCGCTTGACCGTTGCCAAAACGCTGGCCGCCTGCTCTCCGCCCATGACGCTGATGCGGGCGTTGGGCCACATCCACAAGAACCTTGGCGAAAACGCGCGGCCACACATGCCGTAGTTGCCGGCGCCAAAACTGCCGCCGATGATGATGGTGAACTTGGGCACCTGCGCGGTCGCGACTGCGGTGACCATCTTGGCGCCGTTGCGCGCAATGCCTTCGTTCTCATACTTGCGCCCGACCATGAAACCGGTGATGTTTTGCAAGAAAACCAATGGAATCTTGCGCTGGCAGCAGAGCTCAATAAAGTGCGCGCCTTTGAGAGCCGACTCGCTGAACAAGATGCCGTTGTTGGCAATGATGCCCACGGGCATGCCCTCGATGTGCGCAAAACCGCACACCAAGGTGGAACCAAAACGCGGCTTGAATTCGTGCAAGGCGGAATCATCAACGATGCGGGCAATGATCTCCCGCACATCAAAGGGCTTGCGGGTATCGACCGGAATCACGCCGTACAACTCTTGCGCCGCGAAACGGGGCGCGACGGGCGCCTGGGTTGCAATCGGTGGCGCTTTGCGCCGGTTGAGATGGCTGACCGCTTCGCGCGCCAGAGCCAGCGCGTGCACATCGTTCTGGGCCAGGTGGTCCGCCACCCCCGACAGGCGCGTATGCACATCACCACCGCCCAGGTCTTCCGCGCTCACGACTTCGCCAGTGGCGGCCTTGACCAAGGGCGGGCCGCCCAAAAAAATGGTGCCCTGGTTTTTGACAATGATGGTCTCGTCGCTCATGGCCGGCACATAGGCGCCACCGGCCGTGCAACTGCCCATCACCACCGCAATTTGTGCGATCCCCTGGGCACTCATATTGGCCTGGTTGTAAAAGATCCGGCCAAAGTGGTCACGGTCCGGAAACACCTCGTCCTGGTTGGGTAAATTGGCCCCGCCCGAGTCCACCAGATAGATGCAGGGCAAGTTGTTTTGTGTGGCAATTTCCTGGGCGCGCAAATGCTTTTTGACCGTCATCGGGTAGTACGTCCCACCCTTCACCGTGGCATCGTTGCAGACAACCATGCAATCCACACCGCTGACACGCCCGATGCCGGCAATCAAGCCGGCGCCAGGTGCGCTGTCGCTGCCGTCCCGGTCCGGGTACATCGCCAATGCGGCCAGCGGGGACAGTTCCAAAAATGGCGTGCCCGGGTCCAGCAGCATGCCCACCCGGTCCCGCGGAAGCAGCTTGCCGCGGGCCGTGTGGCGTTTGCGCGCCACCTCACCGCCGCCCATGGCGGCTTTGTCGATGTGCAGGTTGAGGTCCACCACCAAAGCAGCCATGGCTGCCGCATTGGCCACAAACTCGGCCGCACGGGGATTCAGTTGGGTCTCCAGAATAGGCATAAGGCGGTTTTTCCTGATTGCTTGCGAAGGTGACCCAGCATAGGCGTTTGCCTTGCGATAAATCGGCCAGCGTGGTTGCAAATCCTGCCACAATTTACCTCCATGCCAATGCCATCCCATCGTCAGGCTCCGCTGGCCGAACGGCGTCCCAGGGCGGAAACGCCTGCCGCTTATGTAAAAGCCATCGTCACGGCTTATGCCAGGCGATCCCTATCGCCGGTCAACGCACTTGCGATGGCACAAATCACGCCATCGCAACTGACCAAGCCCGGCGCCAAAGTGACTGCCTTGCAAATGGAGCAATTGTCTCTAGCTGCGATGCGCGAACTCGACGACGAAGCGCTCGGCTGGTTTGGCCGTAGGCTGCCCTGGGGCAGCTACGGCATGCTGGTGCGCGCCTCCCTGACCGCGCCCACGCTCGGTCTGGCACTGGCGCGCTGGTGCCGCCACCATAACCTGCTGACCGACGACATTCACCTCGCGCTGGTTGCACAACAAGGCGTGGCCCGCATCGAATTGACGATTCGCAACGGGCTGGGTGATTTGCAGGAATTCTGTGTTGTTTCGGTGTTGCGCAATGCGCTGGGCGTAGCGTGCTGGCTCACGGATTCCCGCATTGCCTTGCTGCGCACCACGCTGCAATTTCAGGCGCCACTGCATCAGGCCAGCTACGCCGTTTTATTTGATGGCCCAAGCGAATTTCTGGCTCCCAGGAATGCGCTGGAATTTGATGCCGGCTACCTCGCGCTGCCGGTGCGGCGCGACGAGGCCGCGCTGCAACGCATGCTGCAGCGCGCTTTGCTGTTAACCGTGAGACCTTATCGCCGCGACCGTTTGCTGGTCGAAAAAGTCCGCCAGACCCTGGCCTTGCACCTGCCAGACATTCGCAATGCGGACGATCTCGCTGAGCGACTCAATATGTCGGCGCGCACCTTGCACCGCCAACTCAGGGATGAGGGCAGCAGCCTGCAAGAGGTGAAAGACGCCGTGCGCCGAGACCTGGCCACCGAGCAACTGCACCGCAGCACGCGCGGCCTGAAACAAATCGCCCAGTCCGTCGGTTTTCAAAACGAGAAAAGTTTTATCCGCGCGTTCAAAAGCTGGACCGGAAGCGCTCCGGACGCGTTTCGCAGCGCCGCGCGCGCTGCGTTGGATGAATAATTTGTTCCAGTTACCATCCAGCGTTGCTGGCTTTTTCGGGTAGCAGCAGCAATCGCCAGGAATGGCGTTCGAATAACAATTGGAGATGCTATGGATGCCTCCCACCTTAAAAGGAGCAGGTTTTGAGCACTGAGATTGAACAGCCGTTGATCGAGAAGGATTTCCCGAGTGGTCGGGGTGGATCCTCTGATGGATACGGCATCAAAGTGCCCAAGGCGTGATAGACCACGGTCTTCACAAACACCATAGAGGATCCGTCATGAATCGTAATACAGGAATGAACGCAGGACAAATCATTGGCACCATGAATGGCTTACAAGTCGTGGGAATGGATATTGCAAAGCACGTGTTTCAAGTGCACACGGTGGATATGGGAACGGGTGAGGTCAGTAACGTGCAGATCAGGCGAGCTGCGGTAACAGAACACTTTGCCAACAAGCCGTCTTGCCTGATCGCTATTGAGGCCTGCGGTGGCGCACACCACTGGGCACGCGAGCTCAAGAAGTTAGGCCACACGGTGCGCTTGATTCACGCCAAGACGGTACGGCCCTTTGTGGCTGGCAACAAGACCGATGTAACAGACGCGCGGGCGATCTGGCTTGCCGTGCAGCAACCGGGAGTGAAGTTTGTGGGGGTCAAGACGGCAGAGCAGCAAGCCACATTGACCCTGCACCGCCAGCGCGAGTTACTGACGAAGATGCGCATCATGCAGACAAATGCGCTCAGAGGCCTGCTGTACGAGTTCGGAGCCACCTTTGCCAAAGGAAGCAAAGCGTTGTTCAAAGATGTAGAGCAGGCACTGGAGGATTTGGCTGACAAGTTACCGCAGATGGTCAGAGACAGTCTGCGCGAGCAGGTCCAACGTATCAAAGGTTTGAGCCAGGACATGCAGGCCATAGAGAAGCGTCTGGCCCTGCAGCTCAAGGTGGACCCACAAATGCAGCGCATTGCCCAAATACCTGGGGTGGGCATTCTGACTGCCACGGCGGCCATAGCAACGATGGGAGAGGCCAGTGCATTCAAGTCGGGGCGAGAGTTCTGCGCTTGGCTGGGGTTGGTGCCCACACAAACGGGCAGTGGAGGCAAGGTACGACTGGGAAACATCTCCAAGCGGGGCGACACCTATATGCGCACTTTGCTAATCCACGGTGCCAGAAGTGTTCTGCGTCACGCCAAGGATCCAGGCCCTTGGCTGGCCCAAATCAAAGAGCGCCGCCCGGCCAATGTGGTGATCGTGGCGCAGGCGGCCAAGATGGCCAGAACGATCTGGGCGGTGACGGCCAAAGAAACAGATTACCAACGGGGCTTTAAGAGCGTCAGGCCGCTTGCGGCGTGACGAACAGAGAGCCACATATTCATTAACCAACCAACCGAAAGGATATGGTCAGTCTTTGTAGGGTAGTGAGGCAGTAAAGAGTGAAGTGATGTGAAACAGGTCAGACCGGGATGAGCTAAACCTGAATGGTTGTCCGGACATAAACAGTCCGATCTAGGAGATGAGGAGCTTGTCAGCGGATATGCATCGGGGCCAGTGAGCGAGGCTGGGAAACCAGGCGAACTACACAAGCAAGGCCGGATATAAGGACGCAGCCGACTTCTTCACAGAACAACACGAATTCTTCTTGCTACTCGGGAGGCATCCATATAAGACAACCATGGAAAAAGACCAGGCCGCACGACCCTTCTACACCTCGCTTTATTTTCAGGTCATCCTGGCGATCGTCATCGGTGTCGCGATAGGGCATCTCTACCCCACTGCCGGAGCCGCCATGAAACCGCTGGGCGATGGCTTCATCAAGTTGATCAAGATGATCATTGCCCCCATTATTTTTTGCACGGTGGTCATAGGAATCGCCGGCATGGAGGACATGAAAAAGGTCGGAAAAACCGGGGGTCTGGCGCTTTTGTATTTTGAAGTCGTCAGCAGTATTGCGCTGGTCGTCGGGCTGGTGATCATTAATCTGGTGCAGCCGGGCGCCGGTATGAATATCGATGCATCCACGCTCGACACCAAAGCCATTGCCGCTTACACCGAGCCGGGGAAAATGGGATCCACGACCGAGTTCCTGCTCAACATCATTCCAAATACGGTGGTGGAAGCCTTCTCCAAAGGCGAGATTCTTCAGGTTTTGCTGATTTCGGTCCTGGTGGGATTCGCACTGCACAAGTCCGGCGGGCGCGGCACTCTGGTGTTTGACCTGATCGAAAAAAGCTCCACCGTTCTCTTCAGGATCGTCGGCTACATCATGAAAGTAGCGCCCATTGGTGCCTTTGGTGCCATGGCATTCACCATCGGCAAGTACGGAATCGGGTCGCTGCTTTCGCTTGGCAAGTTGATGGGAACTTTTTATCTGACTTGCCTGCTTTTTGTCTTCATCGTGTTGGGGCTGATTGCACGGTTCCACGGTTTTTCGATATGGAAATTTGTCAAATACATCAGGGAAGAATTGCTGATCGTGCTGGGCACTTCGTCCAGCGAGGCGGCCCTGCCGCGCATGATGATCAAGATGGAAAACCTGGGTGCCAAAAAATCGGTGGTTGGTCTGGTGATCCCTACCGGCTACTCCTTCAATCTGGATGGCACCTCCATTTACCTCACCATGGCAGCGGTGTTTATCGCCCAGGCCACGAATACGCCAATGACGCTGATTCAGCAGATTACGCTGCTGGGCGTGCTGGTTCTCACATCCAAAGGCGCGGCGGGCGTCACGGGCAGCGGATTCATTGTGCTGGCCGCAACGCTATCGGCGGTAGGTGGGGTTCCGGTGGCCGGGCTGGCACTGATTCTGGGAATTGACCGGTTCATGTCCGAAGCGCGTGCGCTGACGAATTTGGTGGGTAACGGCGTGGCCACCGTCGTTGTTGCCAAATGGACGGGCGAACTCGACGTAGCAAGAATGCACCGGCAGCTCAATAACGAAGCGCGCAGCGAGGACTCCGTCGCCCTCAACGGGTGACCAGGTTGGCCGGGGCCATTGACCTGAGACATTGCAACTGCCAGGCAAACTCAGGCTCAAACGCCTGTCGGTCCGCCACGGCTGCGTAGCCGCCGCTCGCATAGACAGCCGCGTAGGCACAGTACTGCGCCGCGTCCACAGCCTTGCCCGCAACCGCCTTCGCCACGCCATAGCTGGCAGAGACCGCAGCATGGCCACAACCATCGATGGACTTGGAGCCCCGATGCTGGTTTGCCAGGCGCGCAGCGTCCTGCTCAGCCACCAGAAGCGTCTCATGGCTGACGCACCCGGCAACATAGCGCTCCAGCACCTGAAGGCATTGCACCACTTCAGAATCCTCGAGCAGGTGCTCAATGCGTTTGGCACATGCGAGGGAAAATTTCAGCGCCAGATCCCGGGATTCGGGCGCCCCCAGACCAAGATTGGTAGCCAGCAGAACGAGTTCAGAATTCATGGTGCCTCCTGCACTGAAACGGGCAATTGCGTTCCATAATTATCTTTACCGCACGCCAGCCTTTGCGAGGACTGCGGCGCGAGGGACAGGGTGTTCAGAACCATGTGGCATGCCAAGGAGGAACGATGCAGCGAAGCGAATTCAAGTGCCTTGTAGCGCTGCTCGCGGGCCTTGCCGCGGTTACCTCGCACGGTGATGAAGCGGCAAACGTTCTTGAAATTCCCTTTCTGCAAGTCACCAGCGGCCTGCCGGCATGTCCCAAAATAGCTCCCCCTCAATTAAGTCGGGACGAAACACTTGCGGAGTCCCACTACCGCGTGGAACGTGGCACGAGTTGCTACCAGTCCGGACGTTGCCGCCTGCCCAATTCCTACCTGTATGACAAAGAGATTATTCCCAGGGTCAGGAAGGCCATCCTGGCCGATGGCCGGTTTGATGACACCAGCATCTGGGTGGAAGGTCAACGCCGCTGGGTTTGGCTCAAGGGTTGCGTAGCAAGCGCGGCGCAATCAGCCTTGATTGAACAACTGGTTCGGCAAATTGACGATGTTGAAGCGGTCGTGAACGAACTCACCTATACCAACCATTAGTCCTATGAACCCCACCCAGCCCCCGCTGTACCGTTGGCTACGGCGGCATTTATTGCTGTGTTTTTTGCTGTTGACGGTCAGTTTCATCGCTTTTGGTTACCTCACGGTCGATCTGATCCGGCTGATAGCAGCCAACACCAGTCTCGTTTTTTCCTACGGCCTGAGCGCACTCGTGGATGGCGGTGCCCAACAGTTTTTGGAACTTTGGTTGGGCGCGCTGGTGGCGATGGCTTTGTATTTGATCTTCAAGCTTTGCGAGCAAGTACTTTTGCATGCATGCGTGGGTATCAACCCGCCAAAGCAAGACAAAAATGCATGAGCATTCACATTGCAGTGTAAGAATCCGCCGACCGCCGCGACATATGCCCATACCTGCCAATAGCAGGGGTTGTTGCCAAGGAGCGTTTATGTGGAATTTGATTCGAACGGCATTGTTCAGCGCGCTTGTTGCGGTGTTTGGCGCCACACCTGCGTTGGCAAGGGATCCACTGGTCTATACCGGAACCTTTAGCAGTACGGCTGTGGGCGGCTATGACCCGGTCGCCTACTTTACCGAGAACAAACCGGTCAAGGGCAACTCGAACATCAGCACCGATTACAAGGGTGCCAAATGGTATTTTTCGAGTACGGCAAACCGCGACAAATTTGTTGCTTCACCAGCCCAGTATGAACCCCAGTATGGTGGCTACTGCGCCTGGGCCGTCTCTCAAGGCAACACCGCCTCGGGGGATCCCCTTTACTGGAAGATTGTCAACAACAAGCTGTATCTGAATTACGACGCAGACGTTCAAAAGAAGTGGGAAACCAACATCCCCGATTTCATCCAGAAGGCCAATGCCAACTGGCCCAAGGTACTTGAGTAAGCAGGAGATTCCATGTCAGCCCAGCGATTGCGTCCGGTCATTCTTTGGGCACTTACGCTCTACATTGCGTTTGTATTCATTCAGTCCCTTTTCTTCAAATTCACCAATTCGCCTGAAACCCAGTACATCTTCGGCACGCTCGATGCCTGGGGTGCCGGACTCGGATTTCCGGGTCTGTTCGCGCCAAAAGGGATCTTCAGCCAATACGTGGTCGGAACTGCGGAATTGATGGCTTCCAGCGCTTTGCTGTTGGGTGCGTTCACCAAAAAACCGGTAATTCACGGAGCTGGCGCCCTCTTG
>CAIOLZ010000003.1 GCA_903859265.1 uncultured beta proteobacterium | reverse complement strand
TGAGCCACGCCGCCGGCACCGCCATGATGCCGCTGTAAACCTCATCAATCTGGCGCTGTGCAGCAGTGGCGTCCTTGTGCTCAATGATGGCTTGCACCACGCCATCGGACTGCCCGCCATGGCGCACGATGCGACCATAGCCCGTCGGATCTGCCAACTCCAGAGTAAGGAGTGCCAGCGTTTCGCCGCCGCAGGCCGCGATCAGGTGAAACAAAGTGTCGGCCTGCGTCAGCGGTACGTCGCCGGATAGCACCACCACAACGCCATCATCGTCGAGCACCGGCACCGCCTGCTGCACCGCGTGACCGGTACCGAGTTGCGGTTCCTGACGCACAAAACGCATTTCGAAATCAGCGGCCTGACCGAGGTTGCGCGCACAAGCCGCTTCCACCGCTTCAGCGCCATGGCCGGTGATCACCACAACCTTGCGCGCTGAAAGCTGGGCCGCGGTGTCGAGCACGTGTTGCAAAAGCGCACGTCCGCCCAGTGCCTGCAACACTTTGGGAATTTTGCTGCGCATGCGGGTGCCCTTGCCCGCGGCCATCACAACCACGTCCACACGCGGTGCGAATTCAGAAGAAGATGTTTGCGTCATGGTGTTCACTGCGGTTCAGACGGGCCAGACCACGCCATGTTCATTCAGGATGGCATTGAGCGGTATATCGTGCGGCTCGGCCTCAAAATCGGGCACAAAGCCCACGCCAAATCCCAGGCCCACCGTGAATGGTCGGGGCTTGAGCGTGGCCAGCATGCGGTCATAAAAACCACCGCCATAGCCCAAGCGGTAGCCTCCGGGGCCGTACCCCACACACGGCGAAAAAAGCAGGGTTGGCACGATCACCTCGGTGTCCTTGGGCTTGGGAATGCCGAAGGCGTCTTCTTCCATGGGGCATCCGGGGTACCAGGCATGAAAGGTCATGGTCATGGTCTCTTTGTTGACCACCGGCAATCCGATGCGGCGAAGCTGCGGCTGCTCCACCAACTCCCCGTCCTCTTTCCAGCGATGCAAGGCGGGCAAGGGGTCAAACTCACCCTTGATGGGCCAATAGGCGCCGATCACCGTATCGGGGCGACCTACCAGCCAAATCCGCAAGGTGCGTTGCAACAAATCCTCGCGCATCAGGCGATCGGGCAAAGCGTTGCGCAATTCAATCAGGGTCTTGCGCAGGGCTTTCTTTTCCTGGGCTTTTGGGTTGTCAGGCTTGTCCATAATCCTCACATGCAGTTTTCTTCCATTCTGACACCACTGGTGGTCGCTTTTAGCCTGGCAGGGGCCGTTGTGCCAATCGCCACATTGTGCGTTTCACCCGCGCAGGCGCAAGGCCGCGATAACGCGCACTTTGATGACGTCATCACCGACATGGCACAGGCCTTCAAATTGCGGGACCGCAAAAAGCTCGCGAATCTCGCGCCGCAAGTGCGGGGCTACATCCTGGAACCCTGGGCAGCCTACTGGGACCTCTCGACCCGACTCGACGAGGCCGGACCCAGCGAAATACAGGATTTTTTTACGCGCTATTCCGGCACCTACCAGGAAGACAAACTGCGCTCTGAGCTACTGCTCAAATATGGCCGCGACCGCGACTGGCTGTCGTTCAACCGCGAATATGTGAATTACCGCATGGGTGACGACAAGTCCGTGCGCTGCTACGCACTGCTGGCCAGCCACGTGCTGAACAACAGCGACGTCAGCGCGCCTGTCAGCGACCTGTGGTTGTCACTGAAAGACACCGACGAAGGCTGCGCCAGCGCGGCCGAAGAATTGTTGAAAGACAAATCCCTGCCAACCCAAACGGCATGGCTGCGGGCGCGTTTAGGCATGGAATCCGACAAACTGCGCATCACCACGCAAGCCATTGGTCTGCTGGATGAGTCCTGGCTCAAGACCGTCAACAACATTTACCTCAACCCCGGCAAATACCTCAACGACAAGCTCACCGCGCTGCGCCCGCAAACCCGCGAGCTGGTGTCGCTGGCGATCATCCGGCTGGCCTACCTGGACCCGGATGAGGCGGCCAAAGAGGTGGACCACCTGCGCTGGAAGGCCCAGCTCACCCAGGAAGAACGCAGCTGGATCTGGGGTGTCATCGGCAAGCGGGCCGCGCAAAAACTCTCGGACGACGCTCCCGACTATTTTGCCCACGGCAACTTCGCGCAAATGCACGAAGACCACCTGGGCTGGGCGGCGCGTGCGGCGCTGAGATTTGGCAAATGGCAACAGGTCAAAGATGCAATCAATGCCATGCCCGCAACAACCCGCGCTGAGCCCATCTGGACTTACTGGTACGCGCGGGCTTTGCTGGCTCTGGCCAACAGCGAAAGCGAGCGCGCAGAGGCCACCCAATTGCTTCAGAAAATTGCCAGCGTGCGCGGTTTTTATGAACAGTTGGCGCTGGAGGAAATCGGCCAGAAGATCACGCTGCCGGAGCACCCTCCCGCGCTGACTTTGGAGGAAAAAGAAGCTGCGCGGCAGAACCCCGGATTGGCCCGCGCACTCTATGCCATCCAGATCGGATTGCGCTCCGAAGGTGTGCGCGAATGGAACTACACGACCAACCTGCACGTCAAAGGCGGGCTCGACGACCGCGCCCTGCTGGCAGCCGCCGATCTGGCCTGCCGCAACGAGGTCTGGGACCGCTGCATCAACAGCAGCGACCGCACCAAAACGCTGATCGACATGGACCAGCGTTACCCCATGCCGTTCAAAAGCGCGGTGCTATCGCGCGCCAAACAAATCGGGCTCGACCCGGCCTACGTCTATGGTCTGATCCGCCAGGAAAGCCGCTTTGTCATGGATGCCAAATCAGGTGTCGGCGCCTCCGGCCTGATGCAGGTCATGCCGGCCACGGCGCGTTGGACCGCCAAAAAAATCGGCTTGACAGATTTCACGACCAGCCAGCTCAGCGACCGGGACACCAACATCACGATCGGCACCGGTTATCTCAAGCTGGTGCTCGACAGTTTCAATGGCTCCATGCCAATGGCTGCAGCGGCCTACAACGCCGGCCCCGGGCGTCCGCGGCTGTGGCGTGGCCAACCCGGTGGGCCAACGCTGGAGGCCGCCATCTGGGCCGAAAACATTCCTTTCAACGAGACCCGCGATTACGTCAAAAAAGTGCTGTCCAACACCACCAACTATGCCGCCCTGATTACCGGACAGCCGCAATCGCTCAAAAGCCGTCTGGGCACCATCGGGCCACGCGATGCCGCGACCCCGGACACCAGCGTGGACCTACCCTGATTTTTTTCAAGAGTTATCACTGGAGACAACGATGCAAAAACTCTATATTGGCAACAAAAATTATTCCTCCTGGTCGATGCGCCCCTGGGTCCTGCTCAAGCAGGCCGGCATTGCCTTTGAAGAGGTCAAAGTGCGCTTCGACTCGTTTGATGCCGGGTCTGAATTTCGCACCATACTGGCGAACATCACACCCACTTCCAAAGTGCCCGTGCTGGTGGATGGCGATCTGGCGGTGTGGGACACGCTGGCAATTGCAGAATATGTGGCTGAGCAAAACCCCGACAAAAACCTGTGGCCCGAAGACACCAAAGCCCGTGCGCGCGCGCGCAGCATTTGTGCCGAAATGCACAGCGGATTTACCGGTTTGCGCAGCCAGTGCCCCATGAACATCGAGGCCTCGTTGCCTGAGATCGGCGCCCTGGTCTGGCGGGACAAACCGGCGGTGCGTGCCGACGTGGCGCGGCTCACCGACATGTGGACTGCGCTGCTGGAGCAACACGGTGGCCCGCTGCTGTTTGGCCACTTCACGGTGGCGGACGCCTACTTTGCCCCGGTTTGCATGCGCCTGAAAACCTATGCGCTGCCGGTGTCTGCGGTGGTTGCGGCTTATGTCCAGCGCGTCTGCGAATTGCCCGGCGTCCAAGCCTGGATCGATGGCGCACTGGCGGAAAAAGACTTCCGCGATTTTGAAGAGCCCTATCGCCTGAGGCGCTAGACGATGAAGGTCTATCTGGTCGGCGGCGCTGTGCGTGATGCAATCATGGGACTGCCCATGCGCGACTGTGACTGGGTCGTGACCGGCGCAACCCCCGAGTCCCTGGTGGGAGCGGGTTACCAGCTGGTGGGCCGTGACTTTCCGGTTTTTTTGCATCCGCGCAGCAAAGAGGAATACGCGCTGGCCCGCACCGAGCGCAAGACCGCGCCGGGCTACCAGGGCTTTGCCATCCACGCGGATCCCGGCGTGACGCTGGAGCAGGATCTGGCGCGGCGCGACCTCACCATCAACGCCATCGCACTGCCGCAGGAGGCGATTGAAAAGTCCTT
>CAIOLZ010000002.1 GCA_903859265.1 uncultured beta proteobacterium | reverse complement strand
GTGGGCTGTGCGCCGTCGGTAATGCGCTGCATGGCCGGGCCGTTCCACGCTTCGCTTTGCAAGACATTGGCAATCAGATTGCGGTGTAACAGCACTGCACCCTTGGACACGCCGGTCGTCCCGCCGGTGTACTGCAACACCGCAACGTCTTCGGCCTTGATCTCCGGCTTGCGAAAGGTTGCCTTTCTGCCGCGCTCGAGTGCCTCGTTAAACCGTACAGCCTGCGGCAAATCAAATGCAGGCACCATTTTTTTGACGCTTCGCACCACGTAGTTGACCAGCGCACCCTTGACCAGACCAAGCAGATCACCCATTGCGCATAGAACAATGTGTTTGACAGGCGTCGCCGCCAGACATTTCTCCAGCGTTTTGGCGAAATTCTCAATGATCACAATCGCCTTTGCACCGGAATCTTTGAGCTGATGCTCCAGTTCGCGTGGCGTGTAAAGCGGGTTGACATTGACCACCACAAAACCCGCCCGCAGGATACCTGCGACCACCACCGGGTATTGGGGCACATTGGGCATCATGACGGCAACCCGGTCCCCCCGAACCAGTCCCAGGGTCTGAAGATAAGCGGCGAACGCAAGACTCAGCGCACTGGCCTGGGCATAACTGATTTCGCGGCCCATGAAGTTATAGGCCGGCAGATCCGCAAACTTTTGAAAGCTTTCCTCCATCAATTGCACCAGCGATGAGTACGCGCTGGGGTCAATGTCCGAGGGCACTCCGGGCGGATAGCTCTTTAACCAGACTCGATCTGTCATGTGCTTGTCTCCTTTTTATCTTGGGCCGGCTATTTTTCCGGCCTCCTCCAAACCCGCTTTATTCGATCGCCTTGACCATGTCTTCCACCACTTTCTTGGCATCTCCGAAAACCATCATGGTCTTGTCCATATAGAACAACTCATTGTCCAGGCCGGCATAGCCCGCAGCCATGGAACGCTTGTTGACGATAATGGTTTTGGCTTTGTAGGCCTCCAGAATCGGCATGCCGTAGATCGGGCTCCCCTTGATATGCGCTGCCGGATTCACCACATCATTGGCACCCAAAATAATGGCGACGTCGGCCTGCCCGAACTCGCCGTTGATGTCTTCCATCTCAAACACCTGGTCGTACGGCACTTCGGCCTCGGCCAGCAGAACATTCATATGTCCCGGCATACGGCCCGCTACAGGATGAATGGCGTATTTCACGGTAATGCCCTTTTCGGTCAGCTTGGCGGCCAACTCCTTGACAGCATGCTGGGCACGCGCCACGGCAAGACCGTAACCTGGAACAATGACCACGGTCTCCGCGTTGCCCAGCACAAATGCAGCGTCATCCGCGCTGCCACTCTTGACCGGCCGTTGCTCGGCCTTGGCGCCGTTTGCACTTGCGGCATCACCGCCAAAACCACCCAGTATCACGTTGAAGAACGAGCGGTTCATCGCCTTGCACATGATGTAGCTCAGGATCGCACCGCTCGAGCCCACCAGCGAACCGGCAATGATCAGCATGCTGTTGTTAAGACTGAAGCCGATGCCAGCAGCAGCCCAGCCGGAGTAGCTGTTGAGCATGGACACTACCACCGGCATATCGGCGCCGCCGATCGGGATGATGATCAACACGCCCATGACGAATCCCAGACCCAGCACCAGCGCGAACACGCTATCGCTCTGGGTGCTCGCAAAAGTTGCAACACTGGCCAACGACGCAATTCCCAGCAGCAGGTTGAGCTTGTGCTGCCCCGCGAACTGCACCGGCGCCCCCTGGAACAGGCGGAATTTGTACTTCCCCGAGAGCTTGCCGAATGCGATCACGGAGCCAGAAAACGTTACCGCGCCGATGAATGCGCCCAGCGCGAGTTCCACACGGTTGCCGTGGGGAATCGCCATGCCCTTGGCCGCGATGCTGAACGCCCAGGGCTCCACCACCGCGGAAACCGCAATGAACACTGCCGCCAGGCCGATCATGCTGTGCATGAATGCCACCAGCTCCGGCATTTTCGTCATTTCCACCCGCTTGGCCATCACCGTGCCGGCGGTACCCCCAACCAGCAGCGCGCCCACCACCCAGCCCATACCCGCAGCCGAACTCAGGCCTGAAGCCGCCGCCTGCTTGCAAATCAGGGCCGACGTGGTGAGGATGGCAATCGCCATCCCGGACATGCCAAACAGATTGCCCCGGATCGACGTGGTGGGATGCGACAGGCCTTTGAGTGCCTGAATAAAGCAGATGCTGGCAATCAGATACAGCAGTGTGACGAGGTCGAGGCTCATTGCTTGCCTCCTTCAACGGCGGTCTTTTTTTCCTTCTTGCGGAACATCTCCAGCATGCGGCGCGTCACCATAAAGCCGCCGAAAACATTCACCGCGGCCAGGACCACGGCCAAAACGCCCATCGACTTGCCCAGAGTAGTCTCGGTCAGCGCGGCCGCCAGCATGGCGCCAACGATTACGATTGCAGAAATGGCGTTGGTAACCGCCATCAGCGGCGTGTGCAAGGCAGGCGTAACGGTCCAAACGACGTGGTAGCCCACATAGATGGCCAGCACAAAGATGGTGAGATTGGTGATGGTGTGCGATACAGCTTCCATGGCTTCGCTCCTTTGTAAGTAAATAGTTTTATTTGCGGCGGACTTCACCGCCCTGGGTCATCAAACAGGCCGCAACAATGTCGTCGTCAAGATCGACATGCAAAGCGCCATCCTTGTTGATTACCAGCTTGAGGAAATCCAGAACGTTGCGGGCATACAGCGCTGAAGCATCCGCACCGACTTGCGCCGCCAGATTGGTTTCTCCCACAATCGTGACACCGTGCTTGACCACGGTCTTGTCAGCTTCGGAAAGTGGGCAGTTTCCACCCACCGAACCATCCGCATTCGCAGGACCTTTGCCGGCGGCAATATCGATGATGACGGAACCCGCCTTCATCGACTTGACCATCGCTTCGGTAATGAGCGTGGGAGCAGCCCGCCCGGGGATCAGCGCCGTGCTGATGACCACATCTGCCGCAGCCACGCGCTTGGCAACCTCGGCTTGCTGGCGGTTCAGCCAGCTTTGCGGCATCGGCTTGGCATATCCGCCCACGCCGACGGCGGCCTCTTTTTCTTCATCGGTCTCATAAGGCACCTCAATGAATTTGGCCCCCAAGGATTCCACCTGCTCCTTCACACTCGGGCGCACATCGGATGCCTCGATGACCGCGCCGAGCCGCTTGGCGGTTGCAATGGCCTGCAGACCCGCCACACCAACACCCAGAATCACCACACGGGCGGCCTTCACCGTGCCGGCTGCGGTCATCAGCATCGGGAAAAATCGCTGGTACTTGTCGGCCGCGATCATCACCGCCTTGTAACCCGCAATATTGGCCTGACTCGACAGTACATCCATGCTCTGCGCACGTGTCGTGCGGGGTGCTGCCTCAAGGGCGAAGGACGTCAAGTGGGCCGCGGCGAGGCGCTGCAAGCCCGCAGCATCGAACGGATTGAGCATGCCCACCAGCGCGGCACCGGGCTTCATCAGTGCAGTTTCCCCGTCGGAGGGGATGCGGACCTTCAACACCAGGTCGGCTCCCAGGGCGCCCGCGGCGTCGGTAATTTCCGCGCCGGCTGCCACATAGGCTTCATCCGTCACACTGGCAGCAACCCCGGCGCCGGATTGGATGCGAAGCGTATGCCCGAGCGCCTTGAGCTTCTTGGCCGTTTCCGGGGTGACGGCAACGCGCGTCTCGCCGGTTGCGGTTTCGACTGGTACACCTATAAGCATCTAGCTCTCCTTCATAGCTGGGATGGAATTTAACTGTCGCGGAGCTTACATGACTTTACGGCGCCCGATATGCGAGGGAACCAGGGCCCTTGGCCATGCCGGCGGGGATAATCTGCGTCCTATGACCAAGCAACGTATCGTCGTCGGGCTCAGTGGAGGCGTGGATTCCGCAGTCACCGCTTATCTTCTGAAGAAACAGGGGCATGAGGTCGTGGGCATCTTCATGAAAAACTGGGAAGACGACGATGACAGCGAATATTGCTCGTCGAACATCGATTTTGTCGATGCTGCCGCGGTCGCCGACGTGCTGGGCATCGAGATCGAGCATGTGAACTTTGCTGCGGATTACAAAGATCGCGTGTTCTCGGAGTTCCTGCGCGAATACCAGGCGGGCCGCACGCCCAACCCGGACGTCCTGTGCAACGCAGAGATCAAATTCAAGGCCTTTTTGGACCACGCAATGCGTCTGGGTGCACAAAGCATTGCCACCGGGCATTACGCCCGCGTGCGATTCAATCCACAAACCGGCCTGCATGAACTGCTCAAGGGGCTCGATACAACCAAGGACCAGAGCTATTTTTTGCACCGTCTGAACCAGGCCCAACTTTCCAAAACACTGTTTCCGGTGGGCGAGCTTAAAAAGACCGAGGTGCGCCGGATTGCCGATGAGATCAAGTTGCCCAATGCCAGAAAAAAGGATTCCACCGGAATATGTTTTATTGGCGAGCGGCCTTTTCGGGAATTCCTCAACCGCTACATCTCCAAGGCGCCGGGGCCAATCTGCAATGACAAAGGTCAAAAGATCGGCGAGCATGTGGGCTTGTCTTTTTACACGCTGGGCCAGCGCCAGGGCCTGGGTATTGGCGGCCTGAAAGCTCGTGGGGCACAGCGCGGCGGTGGCGACCATGCACCCTGGTTCGTTGCCCGTAAAGACATGCTGACCAACACACTTTGGGTGGTACAGGGCCATGACCACCCGTGGCTTTTGTCACGCACCCTGCAAGCCCAGGACGCCAGCTGGCTCAGCGAGACCCCCCCAGGCACTGGTAATGCTTCGGCGAAAACTCGCTACCGGCAGGCAGATGCCGCATGCCACTTCGAAGCATCGGTGGATACAAGCTTCACGCTGACTTTCGGGGATGCGCAGTGGGCAGTCACCCCAGGGCAATCAGCGGTGTTGTACCAGGGCGAGGTCTGTCTGGGCGGCGGGATTATCACCACGGGGTGAGCGCAATTTGATCAGTTT
>CAIOLZ010000001.1 GCA_903859265.1 uncultured beta proteobacterium | reverse complement strand
CACCTTCGCTTGCTGCGTAAATCATGAATTTCCGCACACGTGCACACCATGAACCAGAGATCAATCTGATTCCGTTTATTGACGTGCTGCTGGTGGTTTTGATCTTTTTGATGCTTTCGACCACCTACAGCAAATTCACTGAAATCCAGGTCAGGCTTCCGGTCGCCGATACCGAAGCGCAACACGACTATCCCAAGGAGTTGATTGTCGCCGTGGGCGCCGATGGCAGCTATAGCGTGAACCGGGTTGCCCTGAATGGCCGCAGCGTGGAAGCCCTGACCGCTGCCATTGCGGAAGGATCCAATGCGGACAAGCAAACGGTCATCGTGATAAGTGCCGATGCCAGCGCCAAGCACCAATCAGTGATTACCGTGATGGAGGCCGCGCGACGGGCGGGCCTGGGTCAGATCACATTTGCAACGCAGCCAACGCCCCAGACCGCGGGCAACTGAGTTGGTCCAGTTCCGGGGCAGCGGTTCAAACCGTCGAATGAACAAATTAAGACGTAAGCTGGCCCAGCAATTGGTGAATTCATGGCACGTCCGAGGCGCAATCAATTATTTACTGCTACCGGTGAGCGCGGTTTATGGCGCCCTGATCAAGCTTCGCAGGCGCCTGTTTCTAGCGGGGGTATTTGCGTCACACCGCGTGAATGCAGTGGTACTTGTCGTTGGCAACGTCATGGCGGGAGGTGCGGGCAAAACACCGACCGTGGTTGAAATCGCCCGACACCTCACACAGCTCGGCTTGCAGGTCGGCGTGATAACACGCGGTTACGGACGAACGTCAAAAAAGCTGCAGCTTGTCAGGCCAGATTCGTCTCCCGAAGTTGTTGGCGATGAACCATTACTTATTCATCAGGCGACCCAATGCCCGGTGATGGTGGGCACGAGCCGTTTTGCGGCTGCCACTGCCCTGCTCGCTCTGCACCCGGACATAGAAGTCCTGCTGTGTGACGATGGATTGCAGCACTACGGGCTTCATCGGGACATAGAGGTTTGCGTTTTTGACGACCGAGGGATTGGCAACGGCTGGATGCTGCCGGCGGGCCCTCTCAGAGAGCCGTGGCCCCGCATATTGCTCAAATCATGCGGCCAGTCTGCGCACAACTCGCTAGTACTGAACACCGGAGCCAAGCAATTCGTTGCCGGCTTCAAAGCCCGGCGTTCACTCGAGCCCTTTGCTGTGACTCGGGACGGCGCCCGCATCGCGATAACCGAAGTATTGCGGGGAGCCACAAAGCCTTTTTACGCGGTTGCCGGCATCGCCCAGCCAAAGGTGTTTTTCGCCATGCTGCGTGCATTGGAAATTCCCCTGGCAGGCGCACAAAGCCTCGCCGACCATGACGACTTCGCGCAATTCGACCCCGCACTCGCACAAAAATTTACGCTCCTGTGCACGGAAAAAGACGCCCGCAAGCTGTGGCAGCTGGCGCCCGATGCGCTTGCCATGCCGCTGGAGCAAACCACGGAGCCCGCGTTTTTTGAAACGCTGGACAATCTCGTGGTCGAGAGCCTTGCGGCAAAGTTACCATTGCGGCATGGACACAAAATTGCTTGAATTACTGGTTTGCCCGGTTACCAAAGGCCCGCTGGAACTGGACCGTGCGCGCAATGAGCTGGTTTCGCGCAGCGCGCGCCTGGCCTATCCGATCCGTGACGGAATACCGCTGATGCTGGAAGAGGAAGCACGGGTTTTAACCGACGCTGAGCTCGGGCTCTGATTGAAATTGCATGACCAGCCCGCTTGGCACACCCTCTTTTACTGTGCTAATCCCGGCGCGCCTTGCGTCAACCCGTCTGCCCAACAAACCTCTTGCAGACATTGCCGGTATTCCAATGGTGGTGAGAGTGGCGCTGCGCGTCATGTCGGGCGTTGAAGGCATCAGGGTAGTGGTGGCAGCTGACCATGCCAGCATTCTGGATGCATGCCAGCAACATGGTGTGGAAGCGGTGCTCACCTCACAAAGCCACCCATCGGGCAGCGATCGCCTGGCCCAGGCATGTGACCTGCTGGCGCTGGACGACGGCGCCATCGTGGTCAATGTTCAGGGTGATGAGCCCCTGATCGATACCTCACTTGTCAAATCCGTCGCGGCTTTGCTGGATTGCGAACCCACCGCCAGCATGGGAACCGCCGCCCACCCGATTGATTCAGTAGAAGACTTTGTGAATCCCAATGTGGTCAAAGTCGTGACGGATGCCAATTCAGTCGCAATGTATTTTTCCCGTGCACCTATTGCCTGGTGGCGTGACGGGTTTATGTCCGGCGTTGCGTCACTGCCCGAGCCGCGCCCGTTGCGGCACATCGGCATCTACGCCTATCGGGTTGGATTTTTAAGACTGTTCCCGAAGCTTGCGATCTCGCCGATTGAAGTGACAGAAGCCCTGGAGCAGCTGCGTGCGATGTGGCACGGCTACCGCATTGCAGTGCACGTCACGCCGACCTCGCCAGGTCCGGGCGTGGACACACCCGAAGATCTGGCGCGCGTACGAAAACATTTTGAGTCGGCAACAACATCCGTGTAAGTTACGCATCAGGTGCACCGTGCTATTCTCGACGGTTAAACACACGTCAAAGTGCACCACCTTGGGGCGGATTGGCGGTTTCGGTTTTAGTTCACACTGAGGTTATCCATGAGACTGATTCTGTTGGGTGCGCCAGGCGCTGGCAAGGGAACACAAGCGTCTTACTTTTGCCAAAAATTTTGTATCCCGCAAATATCGACCGGTGACATGCTGCGCGCTGCGGTGAAAGCGGGAACACCCTTGGGTCTGGAAGCCAAAGCTGTGATGGATTCTGGCGGCTTGGTCAGTGACGAACTCATCATCAACCTGGTCAAAGAACGCCTTACGCAAGCCGATTGCGCCAACGGTTTCCTGTTTGAT